>DASVBF010000243.1:0-34406 GCA_036375975.1 Nocardioidaceae bacterium
GTGAGCAGGTCCTTGTCACCGACCATCACGTGCACGGGGATGCCCGCGAGCGCGGAGAGCCCGTCGATCCGGTCGTGACGCATCACGTCCTCGAAGAACCCGCGCATGGAGGCGGCCGGTGTGTTGATGATGCCCTCGACCGCGAGCGCGTGGTCGCGCAGCCGCATGTCGTCACCGAAGAGGAAGCGGCGCGCCACCATCGCCTCGATGACGGGCGTCCGGCGGCGTTGCCGGCGGCTCAGCATCTTCGAGCGCATCGCGAGCAGGGTCGGGATCTGCGCGCGCATCCGGTCGCTGATGCGCGGCAGGCCGAGAGTGACCTCGTGCATGGACCCGCCGGACGTGGCCACGAAGAGCACGCCACGCACCCGCTCGGAGAACAGGTCCGGCCGGTGCTCGGCGAGCGCCATCAAGGTCATGCCGCCGATGGAGTGACCGGCGAGGACGAGGTCACCCGCGGGCGCGTGCGCGTCGACGAGGTCGGCGAGGTCGCGCCCGAGGTTCTCGATCGTGGCCGAGCGGCGCGGCGTCGCGTCGGAGGCACCGTGGCCGCGGTGGTCGTACGACACGACCCGCACCGTGTCGCCGAACCGGTGCCGGAGGTCGCGGACCTGGTAGCGCCACGAGTCGTGGTCCGAGGTCCAGCAGTGGGCCAGTACGACGGTCAGCGCGGCGTCGTGGGGCCCCTCGACGTGCACGTGGAGGTCCAGGCCGTCATGGGTGGTGAGCGTGGTGGTGCTGGGCCGGTGCGGGTGGCGGCTGCTCACGTGCCGCTCCCGACCAGACGACGGACGACCCTCGGCGCGCGGACCGCATCGCCGCGGGGACGCCCGGAGCCCTTCCTGTCGCCCCCGGCTGCCGAGTAGCCGACGGCGACGGTGGCGAACAGGCCCAGGAACAGCCCTCCGACCACGACGTAGGCGGCTCCCCAGAGCCAGCCCGGGACTCCCTGCTTCTCCTCGCGGCGCATGATCACCTTCTCCTGCACGAACGGGCGAGGCCCGCTCACGGCGGGGTACTCCTTCGCCGGAATGGCGGGGTCGGCTGGAAGGTACACCGGCGCGGCCGCGAGCTCGTGAAGGGGGGTGTGCAGCCGGACCAGCGTCTTCCAGGAGCCGGTGAGGGGCACCGGGGCGTCCGTGCGCCACACGCCGGGACCCGTCGGCCGGAGGTCGGCGTGGACGAACCCCCCGCCCTGCCAGGAAAGGGTCTCGAACCAGTAGGCGTCCTTCACGGCTGCCGGGTCGGTCCGCACCGTGAGGTAGGCACGACCGTGGTGCATCGGGCCGACGGCCACGTCCGCCGTAGCGCCGTCGGGCTGGTCGGGCGGGACGTTGACGACGAAGACCGCGAGCACGGCGAGGACGGCCGCGAGGGCCCAGCGGCCCGCGTTGGCGTGGCGGTGGTCGGGCGCCGGTCCGTTCTCGGGGCCCGCCACCTCCGTCAGCCGCTGGTGCATCCAGGTCGCCACCATGCCGATGCCCGCACCCGTGACGCCGGCGAAGAGCACCGCCCAGGGCATCATCTCGACCGGCCACGGCATGGGGCGGGTCGCCTGGGTCCAGAAGTACTCCACCAGCAGCATGCCCATGGTCAACGCGACACCGGCCCCGGCGCCGTACGCCATCGTGGGCCGGGCGCGGCGGGCGAGCACCGCCGCGACCACGGCGCCGCCGAGCAGCAGCGGCGGCCAGGGTGTCAGGGCGTCGAAGGCCCAGACGTTGAGCGCGACCAGGGCGAGCTGCAGGGCGGCCTGCGCGACCCAGACGGAGGCCACCCAGCGCAGACCGCGGTACATCGCCAGCGTGAAGGTCGTGACCGTGGCCACGGTGAGGACGATCGGGTCG
This sequence comes from Nocardioidaceae bacterium, assembly GCA_036375975.1. Classification (GTDB taxonomy): domain Bacteria; phylum Actinomycetota; class Actinomycetes; order Propionibacteriales; family Nocardioidaceae; genus Nocardioides_C. The sequence goes on from DASVBF010000243.1 coordinate 1,848, forward strand.
TTGACGAGCGGGAACTGCGGCACGCCGTAGGCGAACTCGAGCAGGAACGCGACCGGGCCGGCCGCAAGGATGACGATGGCGACCCACTCGAAGTGCGCACGCAGCCGCGAGGGCCCGACCTGCCGGGCCTCGGCGCAGGTGAGCAGCATGGCGTACGGCAGCATCAGCGTGCCGCCGATCATCAGCACGTGGGTCGGCCCCCACTCGGTCACGTCCTGCCCGAATAGCCGGTGCCACACGTCGTCGAGCGGGAAGCCGAGCAGCGCGAACAGCGCAACGGCAGTACCGATCGCGGGGCCGATCGGGACGCGCCAGGTGCGCGTGATCCGCAGGGTACGGCGGGGGAGGCGGTCCTTCGCGAGCGCGAGGGCGAGTGCTCCTCCGGCGAAGATCGCGATGAGGCCGATGAAGATGAAGTAGTGCGCAGGGTTGGCCAGCGGCCCCTCGTCGCGACCCTGCGCGATGTGGTAGCTGACGTCCCAGTACAGGCCCACCGCCCCGGACAGAGCCCCCGCGACACTGACCTGGAGCGGGAGGGCGAACCAACGCGGCCCGCCGTCGCGACGGGCGACCGCGTCGGCGGCGCGTCCGACCAGGGTCGTGTGGCCGCTCCGTTCGCGCACCATCACCCAGAGGATCAGCGCGTACACCACGGCCGTGAACGCCGCGACGACGATGACCTGCTGTGTCGGCGCGCCGCCGGCGGAGGGCGCTGTCGCGCTGAGGGGTACGACGAGGGGCGGCATGGTGTCTCCCGAGGTTCTTCGGCGCTATGTGACATTTGCGATGTAACATGAAGAATGGCATATGTCGTTCGCAGCATGTCAAGGCCGGTCGCCGAGGTTTGGAAGGATGGTCGGGTGAGCGCCCCCTCGGACTCGAGCCCTCAGATGACCATCGACCAGCTCGCCGCGTCGGTGGGCATGACGGTGCGCAACGTGAGGGCCTACGCCGGGCGTGGCCTGATCCCCCCGCCGCACCTGGTGGGCCGCACCGGCTACTACGGGCACGAGCACGTCAGCCAGCTGCTGCTGATCCGGGACCTGCTCGAGCGGGGGTACACCCTCGCCGCCGTCGAGAAGGTGGTCAAGCGACAGCCCGCGGCGACGGCAGGGCATGCCCTGGACCTGCTCAGCACCCTGGAGGACCCCCTCGGCCAGGCCGAGGAACCGGAGGAGATGCCGACGGAAGCCCTGCTCCGGCTCGCCGGCGTGGAGGAGGAGACCGGCTTCCTCGACCGGCTCGTCGAGATGGGCCTGCTCGAGCGCGTGGGCGAGGGGCGGGTGCGTCTGATGCGGCCGTTCGTGGTCCGGGCGGGCGCGAAGGCGATGGCGCTCGGCTTCGACCGCGGGGCGGTCCTCGCGCTGCTGCCGTTGCTCGGCGAGCACCTACACGTGATCGCCCAGCGCTTCGTCGACGAGTTCCGGGCGCAGATCTGGAAGCCGTTCGCCGAGGGCGGGTTCCCCGAGGAGAGGTGGCCCGCGATGCTCGAGAGCATCCGGACCCTCCTGCCCGTGGCCTCCCAGGCCGTGCTCGCCGTCTTCCGGGACGAGCTCAACAAGGTGATCGACGAGGCGCTCGGCGAGGAGCTCGGTCGCCTCGCGGAGGGATGACCCGGGGTGGCGTTGTCATCCCTGTGGACGGGGACGTTGGCCCCCGCCCTCCTAGCCGAGCAGCAGCGCCGTGGCGACGGCGGCGAGACCCTCGCCACGACCGGTGAGCCCGAGGCCGTCGCTGGTGGTCGCCGAGACGGTCACCGGGGCGCCGCACGCTTCGCCGAGCGCCGCCTCTGCCTCCGCCCGCCGGGGGCCGATGCGCGGCCGGTTGCCGATCACCTGCACCGCGACGTTGCCGATCTCGAACCCTGCCTCCCGCACCCGTCGAGCCGCCTCGGCGAGCAGGGTGCACCCGGAGGCACCGGCCCACTCGGGTCTTCCGGTCCCGAAGTTGCTCCCGACGTCGCCGAGCCCGGCGGCGGAGAACAGCGCGTCGCACGCCGCATGAGCCGCCACGTCGGCGTCGGAGTGCCCCTCGAGGCCCTGCGGCTCGTCGGGCCAGGTGAGGCCGGCCAGATGCATGGGCACTCCGTCGGCCAGCCGGTGGACGTCTGTGCCGATGCCGATGCGGGGGGTCTGGGCTGTCTCGCTCACGGGCCGATCATGCCTCACCCATCCGCACTGCGCCGATGGGCGAACATAGGGGTGTGACCGCCCCCCGATCCCAGTACGCCCTCGCGGGCCTCGTCACCGGTCTCGCCGGGGTGGCCGTGAGCCACGCGGCGACGATGGTGCTGACTGTCCGGGCCAGCCCGCTGCTCGGCGTGGCGGAGGCGATCATCGCCATCACGCCCGGCTCGCTCGCGGAGGCGATGATCGGACTGGTCGGACGGTACGACAAGCCGCTCCTCGTCGTCGGGACCACGCTCGGCCTCCTTGCCGTCTCGACCTGGGCGGGGGACCTGAGCCGGCGAAGCCGCGGCCTGGCGGTCGCTGTGTTCGTGCTGATGGGGGTCGTCGCCAGCGCGGCGCTGCTGACGCGCCCCAGGGCTGGTGTGTACGACGTCGTCCCGGTTCTCGCGGGCACGGTCACGTGGATCGTCGTGCTGACCCTGCTCGTCGACTACCTCGAGCGGCAGCACCGCGAGGGCAACGTCGACGACGCGCGGCGGCGCTTCCTTGTCGCGGCCGGGGGCGTCGGAGCCGCCGCCGTGGTTCTCGGCGCCGCCGGGCAGGTCTTCGGCGCGACCCGCCGGGGAGTGGACAGCACGCGAAGGCTCCTCCGGCTTCCGGTCGGAACGGGTGCCGTCCCTCGAGGAGCGAACCTCGACGTCGCCGGTCTGCCTTCCTGGCGGACGCCGAACGCCGACTTCTACCGCATCGACACCTCCCTGGTCGTTCCGACGATCAACCCCGACCAGTGGCGGCTGCGCATCCACGGGATGGTGGACCGCGAGGTGACCCTCAGCTACCAGGACCTGCTGGACCGAGAGCTCACTCAGGACTGGGTGACGCTCTGCTGCGTCTCGAACGAGGTGGGCGGCGACCTCGTGGGCAACGCGTGGTGGAGCGGCGTGCGCATCGCGGACGTGCTGGCCGAGGCCGGGGTCAGCCCCGACGCCGACGCCGTGCTCCAGCGGTCCCACGACGGCTGGACCTGCGGCACGCCCATCGAGGTGCTGACGGACGACCGCAACGCGATGCTGGCGATCGCGATGAACGGGGAGCCCCTCCCGGTCGAGCACGGGTTCCCGGTGCGCATGGTTGTGCCCGGCCTCTACGGGTACGTCTCGGCGACCAAGTGGCTGGTGGACCTGGAGGTGTCGCGGTTCGAGGACTTCACCGCCTACTGGACCGACCGGGGCTGGTCGGCCGAGGCCCCGGTGAAGACACAGTCCCGGATCGACGTACCCCGCTTCGGTGCGGGCGTCGAGCCTGGTCGGCTGAAGGTCGGCGGGTCGGCCTGGGCTCAGCACACCGGGATCGAGCGGGTGGAGTACCGCCTCGACGGAGGGCCGTGGGCCGAGGCCGAGCTGGGACGGGTCCCGAGCGTCGACACGTGGGTGCAGTGGAGCGCCGGGGTCGACGTGCGCCCCGGTAAGCACACACTCACCGTCCGGGCCACCGACCGCAGCGGCTACACGCAGACCGGCGTGCGGCGCGGCGTGATGCCGGATGGCGCAACCGGCTGGCACACCGTCGAGTTCGAGGCAGGCTAGAAGGGAGGAAGGGAGCCGGACCATGCGAGCAACAGCACTCACCACGGTCCTGACCGGAGCGGCAGCCGCTGTCGGGAGCGCCGGGACGGACCCCGGGAGCGACTGGTACGCCGGCCTGGACAAGCCGCGGTGGCAGCCTCCCGGCTACGCGTTCCCGTTGGTGTGGACGCCGCTGTACGGACTCATCGCCTGGGGCACCGGACGGATGGTCGACAGGGCCACGCCCAGAGACCGCGCGGGACTGCTGGCGTTGACGGGCGCCGACCTGGCTGTGAACGCGGGCTGGTGCTGGGCCTTCTTCAGGAAGCAGTCACCCGCAGGTGGGTTGGCTGCGATCGCTCTCCTCGACGTCCTCAACGTTCTCCTGGTGCGAGAGGCCGTGGCACGAGACAAGAGGGCGGGAGCGGCACTCGTGCCTTACGCCCTGTGGACCGGCTTCGCGACTGCGCTGAACGGCTCCATCTGGCGGCGCAACCGGTGACCCGCGCTGTCAGTCGTCCTCGGGCTCGGGCTTGTCGTCGGGCGCGGACCAGGAGCCGTCCGCTGCACGGGTGACGTGACCGCCGAAGTCCGGAGAGTCCCAGTCGACCATCCCACTCACTTCCTTCCCGCGCATCCGAGGGTCCTGCTCCTCTTCAGTCTGCCGAACACCACGGACCGTTACTCTCATCGTCCGGTTCGTCCGGGGAGATGCCAAGAGACACAAGTCCCGCGTGCCCGGGTCATTCAGGGTCGGGGCGCTTACACCATTTGAGTCAGGTGCCGAGCCGGAACGTCCGAGGTTCCGCCGGCCGCTCGGCGGGCCCTCGCTCGATGCAGAACTCGTTGCCCTCGGGATCGGTCATCGTCACCCAGCCGGTCCCGTCGTCCTTGCGGTGGTCGCCGATGACGGTCGCCCCGGCGGCGGTCGCCACCTCGACGAGCTCGTCGCGGGTGCCCTCGGCCGGCTCCACGTCGAGGTGGACGCGGTTCTTCGCCGTCTTGCCCTCCGGGACCGGGATGAACAGCATCCCGGTGCCGGTGTTCGGGAAGGCCGGAGCGACCAGCACCTCCGGGTCGTCGTCGTAGTAGATGTTCCACCCGGTGAGCGTCGACCAGAAGGCCGCCAGCGCACGAGCGTCGGAGCAGTCGAAGGTGATGTTGTGGATGTGGATCGGCATGCCTGGAGCATCGCCGGTGCGTTCGACGGTTCGCAACGCGTTTCCCGCCGGCGGCAGTAGCGTCGTGCCATGTGCGACACGATGGTGAGTCTCACCGGGGACGGCGTCCTCTTCGCCAAGAACAGCGACCGCGACCCGAACGAGGCTCAGGTCCTCCGGTGGTACGACGGTCGGCAGCACGACCCGGGCGGACGGCTGCGCTGCACGTGGAGCGAGATCCCGCAGGTGGAGGCCACCCACGCCGTCCTGCTGAGCCAGCCCTGGTGGATGTGGGGTGCAGAGATGGGCGCCAACGAGCACGGTGTCGTGATCGGCAACGAGGCGGTGTTCACGCGGGGCGCTCGGGACGAGCGTGACCGGGACGCGCCCTCGCAGCTCCTCGGCATGGACCTGGTGCGGCTGGGGCTCGAGCGCGCCACGACCGCGCACGAGGCGGTCGGTGTGATGGTGGCGCTGCTCGAGGAGCACGGGCAGGGCGGGGCGTGCAGCCACGAGCATCCTCGGTTCACCTACGACAACTCCTTCATCGTCGCGGACCCCGACGGAGCCGTCGTGCTCGAGACCGCCGGCCGCCGCTGGGCCACCGAGCGGGTCGACGCTCCGGGACGGTCGATCAGCAACGGGCTGACGATCCCCGGCTTCGCGGCGAGGCACGCGGACCCGGTCCGAGGGAGGGTTGCCTCGTGCGCGATCAGACGAACCCGCACCGAGGCGGCAGCGGCACACGCCACCGTGCCTGCGGACCTCATGGCGGCGCTCCGCGACCACGGCAGTGCCTCCGGGCCGATGTGGTCCCCGGTCAACGGAGCGCTCTCGGCGCCGTGTGCCCACGCGGGCGGGCTGGTGACGTCGACCCAGAGCACCGCTTCGTGGGTCGCCGACCTCCGCTACCCGTCCGACCCGCTGCACTGGGTCACCGGCACCTCCGCGCCGTGCACGTCGCTCTTCAAGCCGGTCCAGGTCACCGGGCCGCAGCCACACGACATCGACCCGGCAGCGAGGCCGTCCAACCGGTTCGACGGTTCCCACCGCTGGTGGCGCCACGAGCGGCTCCACAGGCTCGTCCTGCGCGACCACCCGGCCTCGCTCGCCCGGTTCGCGGCCGAGCGGGACCGGCTCGAGGCAGGCTGGATCGCCGACCCGCCGTCGACCGAGCTGGCCTTCGACCTCGCCGACGCGGCCGAGGACCGCTGGCTCGCCGACCTGCTCGGGGCCGACCTCCCCGACCGGAGGCCCGCCTGGCTCCGGCGGCTCTGGCGCAGCACCGACCGCGCCGCCGGGATCGGGACGGAGGTGGCTGCATGACTGTCGTCGTCGTCGGTGCCGGCCTCTCCGGCCTCGCGGCCGCACGACGCCTCACCGCGGAGGGGGTCGAGGTGGTGGTCCTGGAGGCCCGCGACCGGGTCGGGGGTCGCACCGAGGGGCGTCTGCTCGACGACGGCACGCCGCTCGAGCTGGGCGGTCAGTGGATCGGGCCGACCCAGAACCGGATGTACGCCCTCGTCGAGGAGCTCGGGCTCGAGCACTTCCGCACCCACAACGACGAGGGCGAGCTGCTGCTCGACCTGGGCGGCAGGCAGTCGCGCCTCAAGTCGCACCGCGGCGCGCTGCCGAGGGTCGGGCCGTTCGCCCTCGCCGACCTCGCCCAGGGGCTCGCGCGTTTCGAACGCCTGGCGAGCCGGGTGAGCCTCACCGAGCCGTGGAACAGTCCTGGCGCCGAGATCCTCGACGGGATGACCTTCGAGTCGTGGATCCGCCGCAACCTGCGCACACCGGTGGGCCGGGCGTACTTCCACGTCGCCTGCGAAGCGGTCTTCGCGGCGGAGGCCGGTGACATGTCGCTGCTGCATGCGCTTTTCTACGTCCACTCCGGGACCGACTTCGAGACCCTGCTCTCGGTGGACCGGGGTGCCCAGCAGGACCGCATCGTCGGCGGGTCGGTCCGGATCGCGGAGACGATGGCAGCCGGACTCGGCGACCGGGTCCGTCTCGGCAGCCCGGTCCGCACCGTGACCCGGGAGGAGGGAGGCGTCCGTGTGTCGACCAGGGACGGCGAGACCTTCCAGGGCAGCCACGTAGTCGTGACGCTCCCACCCACGCTGGCGGGGCGCCTGGAGTACGACCCGCCGCTGCCGTCCTGGCGTGACCAGCTGACCCAGCGGCTCCCCGCCGGGTCGGTGATGAAGGTGTACGCCGTCTACGACGAGCCGTTCTGGCGCGCGGAGGGCCTCAACGGGCAGGCAGCCTCCGACACCGGCCCGGTCAAGGTCACCTTCGACAACTCTCCGCCCTCCGGGACGCCCGGGGTGCTGATGGGGTTCGTCGAGGCCGGAGACGGGCGTCGGCTCGCCCGTCGTACGCCGGAGGATCGCCGTGAGGCTGTCCTGACCTGCTTCGTGCGCTACTTCGGACCACGCGCGGCGCACCCCCGCGAGTTCATCGAGCGCGACTGGATGGCCGAGGAGTTCACCCGTGGGTGCTACGGCGCGCACTTCACGCCGGGGGTGTGGACGCACTACGGGCACGCACTCCGCGCACCGGTCGGTCGCATCCACTGGGCCGGCGCGGAGTGCTCGCCGGTGTGGAACGGCTACATGGAGGGCGCGGTCCGGTCAGGTGAGGACGCTGCCGGCGCGGTGCTCGCCGAGCTTGCTGCCCCGGGGCGCTGAGCGCCTCACCAGTTGTCCGTGCGGGTCGGAGGCAGCGGCGTGTCGAGGTTGCGGACCACGTAGACCAGCCCGCCGGAGTGCGGCACCCATGCGTTCTCGAACTGGCCCCGGTCGTAGGTCCGGCGAACGCCGCGGGCACGCGCCGCCGCCGGGTCGTTGACCACGACGTCCCCTGAGCCGGTGAACCCGACGATCACGAGCAGGTGCCCGCTCGACGAGCTGATCGGCGCCCCGTCGAGCTCACCGCGGCCGAAGCTGAGCGAGGCGACCAGCGGGATGCCGGCCTTGATGAAGCGCTCGGCCTCGCGGAGGCTGCGCAGCCTGGTCACGAAGGCCGCGTCTGCGTGTGTCGACGCGTAGGCGGCGCTGAACGACCAGTTGCCCGCCCCCTCGAACCCGTAGTCGTAGTGGCTCCGGGCGGCGTGGTCCACCCACGGGTCCGGGTGCCCGGTGGGAACCCAGGAGTACTCCTGCGCCGACGGCAGCCGGCCCAGGCGACCCAGGACCATCGACACCGACGTGGGGGAGCACCACGCCTCGCCCCCGCCGTCGTACTGCGGGTAGTCGCCCTCGTGGATCATTTGTGAGTAGCGCGGCACCTTGAGGGTGATGCCGGTGGCCACACCCGGCCGCGATGTCGCCACCCGGTCCACCACAGGCAGGTGCGAGACCACGGCGCCGACCGCGTCTACCCTCGGCGTCGCGCTCGTGCCGGCTTTGCGCAGCAGGGTGACCCGGACCTGCCACGCGGTGAAGGACACCGACGAGCGCGTCTTCAGAGTGTCCACGTCCACCTGCGCGAGCTCGTCGGCCTGGCTGCCCGGGCTCGTGCGGTGGAACCTCAGGTCGCCCGCCGCCCAGCTCGCCATGGTGTACCACCTGCTGAGGCCTCCTGGGCCGCTCCGGCCACGGACCTGGATCCGCACCCACGAGTCGCGAGGCGTGTCCGCCTCCCACGAGGGGATCAGCTGCTCGAAGGCGAACCCGGGGCTGCGCCAGGGGGAGGTCCAGCGGCCGAACGCGTACCGCTTCGTCGGGTAGCCGTACGGGTCGTCGTAGGTGCGCGTACCGATCGGGTTCGCCATCTCCAGCACTCCGCGGACCGACCGGGTGCCCTCGAACCGGCCTCCCGCCAGCTGCTTCTGGCTCGCCCACTGCGTGTAGCTGATCTGGCGGGCGGACGCGGTGGCGGCCGTGGCGCTCGGCGTGACCGGGGCCGCCGTGCCCAGCGCCATGGCCATGGCTCCGACTGCCGCCGTGACGAGGACGGCGCGGGAGGCTCTGGACGGACTGCGCATCTCAGCACGATAGGTGCGATCGGCGCCTTCTGTTCACTCTTTTCACATCCGCACCAGAGGTCAACGCGGCGCCACGCACGGGTCGCCCGCCCCACGGCGCGGCTCGCTGATGCGGTGCGTCTCGTTACGATTGCCGCGTGACTCTTCGGCTCTACGACACCGCCACCCGCGAGGTCCGTGACTTCGTGCCCCTCGAGGACGGCAAGGCGGGCGTCTACGTGTGCGGGCTGACCGTGCAGTCGGAGCCGCATGTCGGGCATGTGCGGTCAGCCGTGAACTTCGACGTCCTGCGACGCTGGATGACCACCCGCGGGTACGACGTGAGCTTCATCCGCAACATCACCGACATCGACGACAAGATCCTGATCAAGTCAGCCGAGCAGGGTGTGGCGTGGTACCACCTCGCCTACATGATGACGCGCGAGCTCGACCGGGCCTACGACGCCCTCTACGTCCTCCCCCCGACGTACGAGCCGCTGGCCACGGGTCACGTCCCGGAGATGATCGAGCTGATCTCGCAGCTGGTCGAGCGCGGCCACGCCTACGTCGCTCCCGACGGCTCAGGAGACGTGTACTTCGACGTGATGTCGTGGCCGTCGTACGGCGAGCTCTCAGGCCAGCGGGTCGACGAGATGGAGGCGGCCGAGGACGCCGATCCGCGCGGCAAGCGCGACGCCCGCGACTTCGCGCTCTGGAAGGGGCACAAGGAGTCCGAGCCGGCGACCGCCTCGTGGCCCTCGCCGTGGGGGCGGGGACGTCCCGGGTGGCACATCGAGTGCTCGGCGATGGCGCTGAAGTACCTCGGCTCGGGCTTCGACATCCACGGGGGCGGCACCGACCTGCGCTTTCCGCACCACGAGAACGAGCAGGCACAGTCACGCGCGGCGGGCCACTCGTTCGCCAGGTACTGGATGCACAACGCCTGGATCACCACCGCCGGCGAGAAGATGAGCAAGTCGCTCGGCAACTCGCTGACCATCCCGGCGGTCCTGCAGCGGGTTCGCCCGATCGAGCTCAGGTTCTACATCGTCGCCGCCCATTATCGCTCCCATGTGGAGTTCTCCTTCGAGGCGCTGGACGAGGCCGCGGCGGGGTTCCGTCGCATCGAGCACTTCCTGGGCCGGGCGCGGGAGGTGCTCGGGGACGTGCCGGAGGGGGGCGAGCTCCCGGTCGAGTTCGTCGAGGCGATGGACGACGACCTCGGCACCCCTGCGGCCGTCGCCGTGGCCTACGACGCGGTGCGCGAGGGCAACAAGCTGATCGCGGCCGGTGACTCGCCGTCGCTGAGCGCCGTGGCCTCCTCGGTGCGGGCGATGCTCGACGTCCTGGGGCTCGACCCGTTCGACTCCCACTGGTCCGCCGGGGCCGGCGGACGCGACGAGAAGCTCACTGCGGCGATCAACGGTCTGGTGTCGGGACTGCTCGAGCAGCGGGAGGAGGCCCGGTCGAACAAGGACTTCGCCGCCGCCGACGCGATCCGCAACCAGCTCAAGGCGGCGGGGTTCGAGCTCGAGGACACCCCGCAGGGCCCCAAGTGGACACTGTGACTTCGGGCCAGCGTCCGAACGGAGCGCCGGGGCGCGGCGTCCTGGCAGCCCGCGCAGACGCGGCCGCCCGCACCACCACGACAAGGAACCACTGATGGCAGGCAACTCCGCCCGACGAGGCGCGGTCAAGAAGTCCGGCAAGGGCAACCCCACGGCCGGCTCGGGCGGTCGTGTCCGCAGAGGGCTCGAGGGCAGGGGGCCGACCCCGAAAGCGCAGGACCGCGAGGGCCACAAGGCGTTCAAGGCCAAGCAGCGTGCCGAGAAGGCCAAGGCGGCGCGCCCGAAGCGTCCGGCCAAGCCGGGGGACAGCGAGTGGATCGCGGGACGGAACTCCGTGGTCGAGGCGCTCCGTGCACACATGCCGATCACGTCGGTGTACGTAGCGGAGGGCGCCGATCGTGACGGCCGGCTGCGCGAGGTCTTCCGTGTCGCCGCGGAGCGGGGCATCTCCCTCCTCGAGGTCCCGCGCAACGAGCTCGACCGACTGACCCAGGGCGCGGTCCACCAGGGGCTGGCCGCGAAGGTGCCTCCGTACGAGTACGCCCATCCCGACGACCTGCTCCACCGCGCCGCGGAGGTCAAGGAGCCGCCGCTGATCGTCGCGCTCGACTCGGTCACCGACCCGCGCAACCTCGGTGCCGTGGTCCGCTCGGCCGCCGGCTTCGGGGCCCACGGCGTGCTGGTCCCGGAGCGTCGCGCGGCCGGCATGACGGCCTCGGCCTGGAAGACCTCCGCCGGAGCGGCTGCACGTGTCCCCGTTGCCCAGGTGACCAACCTGACCCGTCAGCTGAAGGCGTACCAGCACGCCGGGTGCATGGTGGTCGGACTCGCTGCCGACGGTGACGTCGCCCTGCCCGATCTCGATCTCGCCGACGGGCCGCTCGTGGTCGTGGTCGGCTCGGAGGGCAAGGGTCTGTCCCGGCTCGTCGCGGAGACCTGCGACCAGCTGGTGTCGATCCCGATGGTCAACTCGCTGGAGTCCCTGAACGCCGGGGTCGCCGCGTCGGTCACGCTCTACGCCGTCGCGGAACGCCGCGGCACGCTCGCGCGGTGACCTTCCCACGAAGGCCCGCCTACCCGTCGTAGCCCTCGGCCTCGCCGACCCTTTCGACCAACGCATTTCACGCAACTGCCGGATATCGGCCGACTCGGTCGGTTACGATCCCGCGGCCTGTTCATCGACAGAAGGACTTCACCGTGAGCGCAGACGCCTTGGGCGGCCTCTTCATCCTGCTCGGATTCGTGCTCGCGATTGCGTTCCTGGCCGTCTGGGCCTGGGGGATCATCGACGCGGCCAGCCGTCCCCAGCAGCAGTGGGCGGCCGCGGGCCAGTCGAAGGCACTGTGGCTGGGCCTCATCGTGGGGCTCGGGGCCGTCCTCGGCTGCGGCACGCTCGGCTGGGTCGGCTCGCTGCTGTACGCGCTCATCGCGCGCCCGGCCCTCAAACGTGCCCAGTCCGCGCCGCCCGTCCTTCCGGCGTCCGGCTACCAGCTCTGAGCCGCCCGGCGGACGCGAGTCGACGTCTCTGACGCCGGCTCGAGGACGCTCGAGGCGACCTCGGAGGCTACTGGAGCCAGACCAGGGCGCCGGCACCGATGAAGGCGACCGCCCAGAGCTTGTCCAGGTTGACCCATGCGCGGGTCAGCACCCGGAGACCGAACGCCTCGTAGACGGCGAGGCTGACGACGGCGCTCGTGGCGACCATGGCGGCGGCGTGCACGAGCGCGACGGCGAGGGCGAGCAGCAGCTGCCCTTCGAGAGCCCGGGACAGCAGTGGGTCGGGTCCATGGGCGTGGCCACCGATCAGCACCGGTGCGAGCATCAGCCCGGCGCCTGTGACGGTCGACATGAGGAACGACCACCAGGCCAGCTGGAGCGGGGTGAGCCGCATGCCGACCCAGCGGAAGTGCCGCTTGCGCAGGAAGAGCCAGGCGCCGAACGCCATCAAGGTCAGGCCGGCGACGGCGACCGCGACGGCCTGCGACACCGCGGAGGAGAAGAGGACGATTGCCGCTGCCATGACTCCCACCGACGCCTCGTGGCCGATGCCGATGGGCACCAACGCGCGGAGCACCGCGCTGCGTCGACGCTCCTGGAGGCCGTAGGAGACCGCGAAGAGCCACCCCATCCCGGGGTTCAGGCCGTGGAGGACGCCGAGGAGGACGACGGTGGTGACGCTGGCGGCGGTCAGGCCGGACACAACAGCGTCGCCGCCGTGAGCCAGGACGGTCACGGGAAGCAGTAGGAGTCGCTCGAGGCGTCACCGCCGTCGAGGTGGGTCTGGTGCACCCGGTTGCCGCGGAAGTCCTCGCCGTGCGGGAAGAAGCGCTCGTCGAGGCTCATCCCGCCGTTCGCGGTGTCGATGTCCGCCTTCACCATCCAGGCGCCCACGCCTTCCGGGTAGAACTGCTCGTCCCAGGCGCCGTAGAGCGAGTTGGTCCAGTAGGCGCGCTTCCCGTCGCGGCTGACCTCGACCATCTGCGGGGCGCCCCGCAGCGGCAGGCCGGGTGCGCTCGGATGAGCCGTTCGCCCGGCGATGCCACCGATGCGGATCGACCCGGTCTCCACGGGGTTGAAGGGGTCGGAGACGTCGTACTGCTTCGCCTCCCCGGTCCCGAAGCAGGAGACGTAGAGGAAGCGGTCGTCGAGAGACAGGTCGATGTCGGTCACCAGCGGAGGTACGGCGCCGAACGGCTGGAGCAAGCCGGGGAGCACCGACGGGTCCTCGACCGGCTCGGCAGGGATGCTGGCCACCTTCGTCACCTCGAAGCGGTCACCCACCCGGTGCCAGAGCCAGATGGAGGCGGACAGGTCCTCGGTGCTGATCACCACCCCCGCGAAGCCGTACTGCTTCGTCGGGTCGTGGGCCGGGCGCAGCTCCAGGACCATCTGGTGCTGGGAGCCGAGGTCGACGGTCTGGGTCAGCTTGCGGGTGCGCAGGTCGAAGAAGTGAAGCCGGTGTCCGTACTCCCCACCCAGGAGCTTCTCCGGGATGATGCCCTGCTCGATCATCGCGGGGGTGCCCCACTCGCTGGCCACGAGGACGTCGTGGTTGATGTGCCACCAGAAGTCGTAGGCGAGGTACTGGTCGCCTCGGTCGGCCTCCCACTGGCCCTTGACCTCGAAGGTGTCGTGGTCGAGCAGCGCGATCCCGCCTGGTCCGTCGTCGCTGAACGCTGCGCCGAGGTTGGTGACGTAGATGCCCTCGGGGCCGCAGTGCGCGGTGTGTGGACGGCTGTAGCCCGTCCCCTTCTGGTAGTCGTCGGGCTCGATGACCTTCGCGACCCGAGGGTTGCGCGGGTCGTCCTTCACGTCGACGAAGTGGATCCGGCTGGATCGCAGCCCCATGAGCAGCAGGTAGCGCCGTTCCACGTGGGGGTGCGGGTTGCTGGGGCAGAGCGCCGAGCTGCATGCGTTCCAACCGTGGTGGTGCAGCTCGTCGCCGAGGTTCGGCATGGGGGTCCAGCCCACGACACGGCCGTATTCGCCCGAGCTCGGATCGACGTCGACGACGGCGAGCGCGTCCGGCTGCGGCTCGCCCTCTCCGCGCCAGAAGGTGGCGACGTAGGCAAGGTGCTCGGGAGGTCCTGCCGCCGCGAGCGAGGGAGAGGGGTAGAAAGTCGGGTCCGGCTTCCAGGTGGTCCGAGGCATGGCCTCCTCCTTCCGCGACACCCCACGCTACGCGCGTGCGTGTGCCCGACACCATGGCTCGAGCCGGGGGACAGGGGCCCGCCATTCGGGGGAGTGCCGCTGACCTCGGGCCGACCGTCTGAGACGGTTCAGGGCCTGACACCCGACTCCCCGGAGGGACTGTGAGCCATCCACGCGACTTCGCGGACAGGCCAGGCGGCGCCCTGGTCGTCGGCGGCAGCGGCGGACTCGGGTCGGCGATCGCCCTGATGCTCGCGCAGCGGGGCAGCGACGTTGCGGTGACCTTCCATCGCAACGAGCGCGCGGCCGGCGAGATCCTCGCCGCGATGGGCGCCGAGCACGTCCGCACCGCGTCCTGGCAGGTCGACCTGACTGATGCGGACCGCTGTGCGCTCGTCGTCGAGCAGGTGGGCGAGGGCTTCGGCGGGCTGCACACGCTGGTGTACGCCGCCGGTCCGCACGTGCCCATGCGACACCTCAGCCAGGTCTCTCCCGGCGAGATGGAGGCACAGCTGACGTGCGACGCGGCCGGCTTCTTCAACGTCGTCCATCCCGCGCTGCCGCTGCTCCGGCAGGCGGCAGGCAGCATCGTCGCCGTAACGACTGCGGCGACGCGTCGCTTTCCGGTACGTGACGGGCTCTCCGCAGGGCCGAAGGGTGCCGTCGAGGCGCTGGCGCGCGGACTCGCCGCCGAGGAGGGCCGGTTCGGCGTGCGCGTGAACTGCGTCGGCCCCGGAATGCTCACCGAAGGCATGGCGGAGCGGCTGATCGCCGGCGGTGAGCTCGACCAGGCTGCTCTCGATGTCGCGCGCGCCAACATCGCGCTGAGACGCTTCGGCACGGCAACAGACGTGGCGGAGGCGGTGTGTTTCCTCGCCTCCGAGCGAGCCGCGTTCGTCAGCGGACAGAAGCTCGACGTCGACGGCGGCTACGGCGTGTGACGCCGGGGTCCGGGCAGGCCGTCGGGCCCAAGTGCGCCTCGGAGTGCTCCGCGATCATCCGGCCGGGGCAGCATCAGCGCTGCGTGAACAAGTCCCCCGGCCGCCACCTGTGCAACGGCCCCACGGACAGCGCTGTGGGAGGCTGACCTTGCGGACAAATAGAACGCGTTCTACCATTCCTCCCGGAGAGGGAGTCCGACCGAGGTAAAGATCTGCGCTCAAACGGTGAAGAGCATCACTTTTGGTTCCGCAAGTCGTTTACCGGTCGGAAACACGTACTACTTGAAGACGTGAAGCGCGGGTCCGCCGGGAGCGCCACGGGCCCGTCGCCGACAAGGAGCCCTCCCGTGAGACCTCGCGGACGCAGAACTGCCACGACCATTGCCGTCGGAGCCCTGAGCCTCGTGCTCACGGCCTGCGGATCCCAGCTCAGCCCGGAGGAGGTTCGTGCGGCGAGTGTCGGCACGGGCGCCGGGGGCCTCGAGCAGGGCATGGCCGCCGGTGACACCACGACCGGCGGCACCGGAGCCACCACGGGCGCGACGGGCGGGTCGGCCGGGTCCGGCTCCGCTGCCGGAGACTCCGGAGGTGCGGGCGCTGCCGGCTCGGCTTCGAGCGGCGGGCAGGGCGAAGGCGCCAACGCTGCCTCGGGCACGGTGCAGAGCGGGCCCTGCGCCGGATTCAAGAACCAGACCGGGATTACCGACAAGAAGATCGTGATCGCCAACGCCGCCGACGTGAGCGGACCCGTGCCCGGTCTCTTCGAGTCCTCCCAGCAGGCGGTGAAGGCCTACATCGCCTACTTCAACGCCAGCTCCGACATCTGCGGGCGCAAGCTCGAGCTGATGGCGCTCGACAGCCGCACCGACGCGGGTGCCGACCAGCAGGCCTACGCGAAGGCCTGCGAGGGCGCCTTCGCTGCCGTCGGCTCCATGTCCGCCTTCGACTCGGGCGGTGCCGCCGTCGCGAACAAGTGCGGGATCCCGGACCTGCGGTCGGCCAACGTGTCGCAGGAGCGCCAGGCCTGCGACAACTGCTTCGGCGTCCAGTCGGCCAACCCCGACACCTTCCAGAACGCCGTGCCCGACCACATCATCAAGGACTACCCGGCAGCCGCGAAGAAGGCAGCGTACGTGTGGATCAACGCCGGCGTCGGGCCGATGAACGCCCAGAACCAGGCGCGGGCGATGGAGCGTCGCGGGATGCACTTCGTCTACAAGCAGGGCATCGACGTCTCGGAGTTCAACTACGCGCCGTACGTCCAGCAGATGGAGTCCAAGGGCGTCAGGTACGTCCAGTTCCTCGGCGCCTACCAGCAGGCCGTCCGGCTCGCTCAGGCGATGAAGCAGCAGAACTTCAAGCCGGACGCCTTCGTGCTCGACCCGACCGGCTACGACCCGCGCTATGTCGAGTCCGGCGGCGACGCCGTGGAGGGCACGAAGATCTTCATCAACTTCACCCCCTTCGAGGAGGCCAGCTCGAACAAGGAGCTGCAGCTCTACCAGTCCTGGCTCCAGCAGGTGAAGCCCGGCGCGACGCCCACCTTCTTCGGGCTGTTCTCCTGGTCCGCTGCCCGGCTCTTCGTCGAGCGGTCGATCGCGCTCGGCGGCAAGCTCAGCCGCGAGAGCCTGGTGCAGTCGGTGCGCGGGGTCGACAACTGGACCGCCAACGGGATGCACAGCCCGCAGCACGTCGGATCGAAGCAGACCGGTGACTGCTGGCGGTGGGTCAGGCTCCAGGGCGGGAAGTGGGTCCCTGAGGGCTCCACCAAGTACGTCTGCAACGGCGTCACCAAGGCGAACTGACGATGAGCAGCCTCCTGTCGTTCACGGTCCTCGGGATCTTCACCGGGGCCGCGTACGCCATTGCCGCGAGCGGCCTGGTGCTCACCTACAGCACGACGCGGGTGTTCAACGTCGCGCACGGCGCCTTCGGCATGGTGATGGCGTTCGTGTACTGGGACTTCAGCCAGCGCCAGCACATCCCGGCGTGGATCTCGCTCGGCCTGGTCCTCCTCATCGTCGCACCGGTGCTCGGCCTGTTCGTGCAGCGGTTCATCACCCGCGGGCTCGGTGACTCGCCGGTCAGCGTCTCGCTGGTCGTCACGGTCGGTCTGTTCGTGGGGCTGATCGGGTTCGCCCAGCAGGTCTGGCCCCCGGCGGCGCGGAGCGTGCCGCAGTTCTTCAACCAGTCCGGCTTCACTGTCAGCGACGTCTTCGTCAGCTACCACCAGCTCCTCACGATCCTGCTGTCGGCGGGCGTGGCGCTGGGTCTGTACGTCCTGCTGAACCGCACCCGCGTCGGTACCGCGATGCGCGCCTCGGTCGACAACCCGGAGCTGCTGAAGCTGTACGGCGGCAAGCCCGGGCTCGTCGCCGCCATGGCGTGGGCGATCGGCACGGCGCTGGCCGCGCTCGCCGGGATCCTGCTCACCCCGGTGATCGGCCTGGACTACTACGACCTCACGCTGCTTGTCATCAACGCCTACGCGGCGGCGATGCTGGGCCGGCTGAAGAGCCTGCCGCTGACCTTCGCCGGCGCCATGACGCTGGGCATCCTGCAGTCCTACGCCGTCGCCTACCTGCCCTCCAGCGGCGACCTGTCGGGGCTGCGTGCGGTGATCCCGACCCTGTTCCTGTTCGCGGTGATCATCCTCATGCCGCAGGCCCAGCTGCGTGTGGGGCAGGTCAAGGGCATCGTCTCCGCCCCCCTGCCCACGGTGCAGCGGGCGCTCGTGTGGGGCGGTGTCCTGGTCGTCGCCGTCGCGCTGATGACACTCTCGATGTCCTCGGCGAGCGTGCTCATGGCCGGCACCGCGGCGACGTACGCCATGGTGATGCTCTCGCTGGTGCTGCTCACCGGCTACGGCGGGCACGTCTCTCTGGCCCAGTTCACCTTCGCGGGCGTGGGCGCTCTCGCGTGGGCGAAGCTCGACTCGCCCAACGTCACCGGGCTCGTGCTCGCAGCGCTGATCGCCGGCCTGGTGGGCGCTCTCGTCGCGCTCCCCGTGCTCCGGCTCACCGGCCTGTACCTCGCGCTGTCCACCCTTGCCTTCGGCGTGCTGATGGACAAGCTGGTGTTCCAGGCGTCCTTCGCGTTCGGCTTCAACGGCAGCCTGCCCGCCGAAAGGCTGGCGCTGTTCGGGATCCCGGTCACCGACGGCGGCACGTACGTGCTGCTGATGACGATCATCTTCGTGGCGATGGGCATCGCGCTGCTGCAGCTGCGCCGCGGGAAGGTGGGCCGGATCCTGATCGCGATGCGGGACAGCCCCGCGGCCTGCGGGACCCTGGGCCTGAACATGCGCTGGTTCCGGGTCGGGCTCTTCGGCCTCTCGGCCGCGATGGCAGGTCTCGCGGGCGCACTGTTCGCGGGTCTGCGGCAGACCATCTCGGCCACCGACTTCCAGCTGCTGTCGAGCCTCCCGCTCCTGCTGATCGCGGTGGTGTGCGGCGTGACCTCGGTGACGGGCGCGGCCATCGGCGGCGTCTTCTACATGATGCTGCCCGTCCTCCAGAGCAACTACCCGCGGCTCGCCGGCCTCGCGTTCGTGGTCATCGGCTTCGGCGCGGTGGCCCTGGGCCGCGACCCCAACGGCCTGGCCAACGTGCTGTTCGGCTTCGGCCGCAAGGTCGGGGGCACGCTGCTGCCGGCGGTCTCGCAACGCATGCCGAGCCTCCGGCCGCTACCCCTCCCCGCCCTGCTCGGCGGCGGTTCCGACGGCCGGGCGGAGAGTGCGGCGGGCGAGGGGCCGGCCGGCCCCCGCCGTGACGACGACGCCTGGGCGGGACGCGAGATGGACGACACCCAGGTGGTGTCCACGGAGGAGGTGGCCGGCCATGGCGCTGCTCGAGGTTGACGACGTGGTGGTGCAGTTCGGTGGTGTCACCGCCGTCGACGGGGCCCGTTTCTCGATCGAGCCCGGTCGGGTCACGGGCCTGATCGGTCCGAACGGTGCGGGCAAGACGACGTGCTTCAACGTGATCACCGGCCTGCAGAAGCCGACCAGCGGTCACGTCCGCTACGAGGGCAAGGACATCACGTCGATGCAGCCGCATCGGCGGGCCAAGCGCGGGATGGCGCGGACGTTCCAGCGGTTGGAGGCGTTCGGGTCGTTGACGGTGCGCGACAACGTGCGGGTGGCGCTCGACATCCACCGAGGCGTGCGGGGACTGCTGCAACGTGTCCCGGCCGGGGCCGTCGACGAGCTGTTGGAGCGGGTCGGGATCGCCGAGTACGCCGGAGAGCGGGCGGACTCGATCCCGACCGGCACCGCGCGGTTGCTGGAGCTGGCCAGGGCGCTGGCGTCCGAGCCGAAGCTGCTGCTCCTGGACGAGCCGTCGTCGGGCCTGGACGAGTCCGAGACCGACGACTTCGGCGACCTGCTGCGTGAGCTGGCTGGTGAGGGGCGGGCGGTGCTGATGGTCGAGCACGACATGGACCTCGTGATGGCGGTGTGCGACGAGATCCACGTGCTCGACTTCGGCCGGGTGATCGCCTCGGGCACACCTGCGGAGGTCCGGGCGGACAAGCGGGTGCAGGAGGCCTACCTCGGCCAGGCCGACCACGACGAGGAAGCTGTCGAGGAGACCACGGTGATCGACCCGGTCACGACCGAGATCCCGGCGGTGCGGTCATGAGCACCCCACGAGACTGCTTGCTTCGCTCGCACCTCCGGGGGAGCGCCGCATGAGCATTCCGATTCTCGAGGTGCTCGACCTGCACGCCGCCTACGGCCGGATCGAGGTGCTGCGCGGGGTGGACCTGAATGTCCCGCGAGGTGCCGTGGTGGCGCTATTGGGGCCGAACGGTGCCGGCAAGTCCACGTTCCTGAAGGTGGTCAGCGGCCAGATGAAGCGGACCAGCGGCGACATCCACATGGCGGGGGTGAGCGTCGAGGACGCGACCCCCGACGAGCTGGCCCGCAACGGGCTGATCACGATCCCCGAGGGCCGCAGCGTGTTCCCGAACCTGACGGTGGAGGAGAACCTCAAGCTGGTCTCCTACGCCGGCGTGCCGGCGGAGAAGGTGCTCGAGACCGCCTATGCGTACTTCCCTCGGCTGGGCCAGCGGCGCCACCAGCTCGCCGGCACCATGTCCGGCGGCGAGCAGCAGATGCTGGCGCTGTCCCGGGCGCTCGCCTCGGACCCGGCCCTGCTGCTCCTCGACGAGCTCTCCATGGGGCTGGCGCCCCTGATCGTCGAAGAGCTGTACGACACGGTCGCCCAGATCGCGGAGACCGGCGTCTCGATCCTGGTGGTCGAGCAGTTCGCGCGCACCGCGTTGCGCGTCTCCGACTACGCGGCCGTGATGACCGGGGGCCGGATCGTCGCGACCGGTGAGCCGGACGAGATCAGCACACAGATGTCCGACGTGATCCTTGGAGGAGCAGCATGAGACCCACCACCTCCCGCAGCAGCGGGTCGGGCGCTCGGTCAGGTCGTCGGGTCGGACGGATCGCCGGGGCCATCTTGGCCGCGGGCCTGATCGGCGCCGCCGCCCCGGTCCCGGCCGCGTCCGCGGCCCCGGCGTACGGCGGCTACTCGACCGAGGCCACCGCGACCCCGCTGAAGATCGAGGTCTACGAGCCGACCATCCCGATCCCCGCGGAACCGCAGGCGGAGGCGGAGTTCGCCTACACCAAGGCGGAGGCGGCCAGCGGCCCGACCGGTGACGGTCTGGCGAGCTGGCTGTGGCCCGGAGACCCGATCGGGCAGGGCTGCAAGACCTTCGTCGAGCAGCTCCAGCTCGGTCAGACCGGGCTGTGCAAGGACGGCTACCCCGTCCAGGTCAACTCCCAGACCCCCGGCGAGCCGTCCAGCGACTCGGACGAGCAGGTCCCCGGATCCGTGATGCGCACCAGCGCCGGTCCCAAGGAGGTGTCCGCCACCGTCGGCTGGTCGCCGGACTGCAGCGTCACCGACGAGCAGAAGAGCAGCGGCCTCCCCGGGGTGCCGGGCGGGTCGGGCACGTCGACAGCGGACGACCAGCCACAGGGGTGCCCGGAGGAGCTCGCCAAGCTCGCGGCGCTCGTCGATGTCGACAGCATGGTCAGCGACTCCCGCACCGAGACCGTGGGCGACACCGTGAGGGCGGTGGCGACCAGCAAGCTGAAGGACGTCGCGCTGGTCGGTGGGCTGATCACGGCCGACTCGATCACGGTCACCTCCACGACCACCGCGGACGGCAAGAAGCCCACCGCGGGAGGCGTGTCGAAGGTTGTCGGCCTGAAGCTGGCGGGCAAGCCGCTCACCTTCGGGCGTGACGGCGTCCAGCTCACCGACCAGAGCCAGAAGCTCCCCGGCATGCCGGACCAGGCGAAGCAGGCCCTGGCGCAGCTCGGCGTGCAGCTGGTGCTGCCCAAGCCCGAGCGGAGCGCCTCCGGCGACAACGCGACCTCGGACTTCGAGGGCCTCCAGATCGTGATCGACACCCGGCCGCTGCGCTCACAGCTCGACGACATCCCCTTCGACGACGTCCTCGGGCTGATCCCCGACCAGGCAGAGGAACTGCGCAAACTGCTCGGTGCCGCGACGCAGCTCGCCCCGAAGTTCGTGATCACGGCCGGGAACGCTGCTGCCGAGACATCCACGGTGCCGAAGCTGGACCTCTCCTTGCCCACCGTCGACCCGGGCTCGCTGAACGGCGCCGCCGTGCCCCCCTCCGGCGGCACCGCCGGCGGGTCGACCGGAGTAACTCCCGGGAGTGCCGGCGCGCCAGCGGCAGCCCTTGGGGGCGACGCAGGTGCCGCACCCAGCGGTGACGCCGGGGCACTCGCCGCCCAACCCATGTCCTCGTCACTCCCGCCGCTCGCAAGCATCCCCGGCGCGCTGTTGGTGGGTGGCTTCGTGATCGCTGCCGGCGTCGGCTGGTGGCTGCAGAAGATCGGTGGTCTCGTGCTCGGTGGGGCGGCAGCCTGCTCCCACGGCCTCGAGACCGGCGTCCCCGACCTCAGGAAGGCCTAGAACAGTGACCGCACAGACCACCACCGCCCCGGCATCCACCGGACACGCCGGTCATGCGATCCCGCGGGCGCAGACCCGGTCCGAGACCACAGCCGGGGCCGCGCCGCTCAGGAACAACGGGTACCGGATTCTGCAGGTCGTGCTCTTCGTCGCCGGCGCAGTGATGCTGCCGCTCGGCCTCGTCGTGATCATCCTCGGCTGGTACGGCGCCGCCCACACCCCCTACCAGTACGACCAGATGTCCTACCTGGTCTCGGGTGGCCTGCTCGGCCTGGGCCTGACGTTCACCGGCGGCTTCCTCTACTTCGGGGCGTGGCTCGCCCGGATCGCCGCCGACCAGCGAGAGTCCTCGAAGAAGCTCTCGGACACCCTGCTCGTGCTCGCCGACGTCGTCTCACGGAGCGCCGTCACCAACCCCGGCAATGGTGCCGCGCCCACGGTCCCGGCGAGGGAGCGCGACCCGGGCGGGGTGCTGGTGGTCGCCGGAGAGGGCAGCACCGTCCACCGCGCCGACTGCCCGCTGGTCGCGCACCGCGAGGACCTTCGTGCCGCCGGACCTGACGCGCCGGGCCTCACCGCCTGCCGGGTGTGCAAGCCCGAGCGGTTCTGAGCTCCCCGCTCAGCTCTTCCCGGGCCAGGCCTCGGTCGGTGGCATGACCACGTCGGGGTGGTCGCTCGCGGCGACGACCTCGAACGGCCGCTTGGCGAGCACGGTGTCGATGTAGGCCCGGGCCGCCTCCATGAGGTCGACCTCGTGCCCCGCTCGTTCGGACAGGAACCAGCGGTGCTCGAGGATCTCGTGGAAGACCTCGGGAGGCTCGAGCTTGCCCCGCATCTCCCGCGGCACCATCGCCATGATCGGCTCGTAGATCTCCGTCAGCCAACGGTGGGCGACCAGGGCCCGCTCCTCGCCACCGAGGTCGTGGTAGGCGGTGAAGGCTGCGATGTCGTTGAGGAGCCGCCGTGCCTGGTTGTCCTCGACGTCGAGGCCGGTCAGGCTCTGGAGCTCCCTGCTGTGGTGGCCCGCCTCCACGACCTTCGGCTGGAGGCGGACCGTCGAGCCGGACCAGTCTGTCACGATGTCGAGCTCGTCCACGTCGAAGCCGAGGGCGTTGAGGCGCTCGACCCGCTGCTCGATGCGCCATATCTCGCTCACGTCGAACTCCTCGATGCCCGTCAGCTCGTCCCACAGCGCGTTGTAACGCTGCTCGACGAGCTCGACGATCGCGTGAGCGTCGATCTCCTCGTCGAGGAAGCCTCCCGCCTGGAGGTCGAGAAGCTCGCCGAAGAGGTTGCCGTAGGCCACGTCGAGGTCGTGAGCCCGCTGGCCGCGGGACAGCTCGGCGTGAAGCTCGCCGGTCTCCGCGTCGACGAGGTACGCCGTGAACTCGCCCGCGCTGCGGCGGAACAGGACGTTGGAGAGGGAGACGTCGCCCCAGAAGAACCCGGCGAGGTGCAGTCGGACGAGGAGGACCGCGAGAGCGTCGATCAGCTTCGGCAGGCTGTTCGCGCGCAGGCCGTGGGAGAACAGCGAACGGTAGGGCAGGGAGTACTGCAGGTGGCGGGTGACCAGAACCGGTTCGATCTCCTCGCCGTCGGCGCTCTCGCGTCCGTCGACCACCGCCACGGGCTCGACCGTCGGGAGATCGAGCCGTCGCAGGTCGCGGAGCATGCGGTACTCCTTGAAGGCGAACGCCTCCCGGGTCTCCTTGACCGCGTAGATGTCCGGGCCGAGGCGCACGATGCGTACGACGTGCCGTGAGAGGCCCCGCGGCAGCGGGACGACGTACTGCTCGGTCCACTCCTCAAGCGGGAGGTGCCACGGCAGGGTGACCAGGGCGGGGTTCGGCTGGGTGGCCACGATGCGCAGAGGCATGGGCCCCACCCTAACCCCGGGTCGGTGAACCGGCCTCGAGGAAGACAGCGCCCGGTCCGCGCGGAGCGACCTCGTCGTCGGGGTTGTTCAGGGCGCAGGTTCGCAGGCTGAGGCAACCGCACCCGATACATCCGTCCAGCTTGTCGCGAAGCCGCTCGAGGCGCTCGATCTGCTCGTCGATCCGCGGCCGCCAGGTCCTGGACAGCCTGGCCCAGTCCGCCTTGGTCGGAGTCCTGCCCTCCGGCAGCCCCGACAGGGCCTCCTCCACCTCCTCCAAGGTCAGCCCGACCCGCTGGGCGGACCGGATGAAGGCGACCCGGCGCAGCGTCGCGGAGTGGTACCTGCGCTGGTTGCCGGTCGTGCGCTCGGAGGTGATCAGCCCCCTGGACTCGTAGTAGCGGAGAGCCGAGGTCGCGACTCCGGACCGCTCCGCGAGCTGGCCGATGGTGAGGTGTGCGGGCTTTCTGGCCACGACGAGAGGATACAGCGTTGACTTCAAGTGGACTTGAACTTGCATGCTCGTGCGCATGACAACCACCGACACCCCGGCGGCCCAAGACACCGGCCGTTCCCTCGGCTACGCCGACCTGTACGTCCTGATGTCCCTGATGAGCGGGGACGAGAAGCACTCGGCGGCCGCGACCTCGACCCTCGACGCTCTCTGGGTGCTGTACGACGAGGTACTCGACGTCTCGCCGCAGACCGTCGACGACCCCGGGCGGGACAGGTTCTACCTGTCCAAAGGGCACGGCCCGATGGCGTACTACGCGGTTCTCGCGGCGAAGGGATACTTCCCGTTGGAGTGGCTGACCGACTGGGCGTCGTACGACTCGCCGCTCGGCTACCACCCGGACCGGACGCTCGTGCCCGGCGTGGAGATCTCGAGCGGGTCGCTCGGGCACGGTCTCCCCCTGGCCGTGGGCACGGCCCTAGGGCTCCGAGCGCAGGGCCTGCTCTCCCGCGTGGTCGTCCTCGTGGGCGACGCGGAGCTGGACGAGGGGAGCAACCAGGAGGCAGTCGAGCTGGCGGCCGCGCTCGGCCTGGAGTCTCTCACCGTCGTCGTGGTGGACAACGGGTCCTCCACCCATGGCGTCCCCGGTCGGATCGAGGAGCGCTTCGCCACCGAGGGATGGCAGGTCACCAGGGTTGACGGGCGGGACCACGGCCAGCTCCGCCGAGCGCTCAGCCGCCGTCCTCGGGCGGGCCAGGTCGCCCTTCCCTCCGTCGTCGTCGCGCACGTCGAGGAGAAGGGGGCATGAGGCGCGACACGCGACAGGTCTTCGCGCAGACCGCCGCCGACCTCGTGGATCAGGATCTCTCGGTCGCGCTCGTCTACGCCGAGATCTCGGGCCAGTACCTCGCGGACGTGGAGCAGCGCCATCCGGACCGGGTGGTCAACGTCGGTATCCGGGAGCAGCTGCTGGTGAATGTGGGGGCCGGCATGGCCCTCACCGGCATGCGGCCGGTCGTGCACACCTTCGCGTCCTTCCTGGTGGAGCGGGCCTTCGAGCAGGTGAAGCTCGGGTTCAGCCACCAGGACGTCGGGGGAGTGCTCGTCAGCTCCGGCGCCTCCTACGACATCAGCGGGGGAGGCCGCACCCATCAGGCGCCGGGCGACGTAGCCCTGATCGACACCCTGCCGGACTGGACGATCCACGTGCCGGGACATGCCGACGAGGTAGAGGCGGCGCTCCGGCTGGCGGTGGCAGGATCCGGCCGTGACTACATCCGCGTGACGGCCCACCAGAACCGGGATGCCCTGCCGGTGACGCCGGGCCGCTTCCACGTCGTGCGCAGGGGCGCGGGCGCGACCGTGGTGGCCGTGGGGCCGATGCTGGACCCCGTGCTCGAGGCCGTGTCGGGGCTCGACGTGAGCGTTGTCTACGCCGGCACGGTGCGGCCCTTCGACGGCCGGGGGCTACGAGCAGTCCTGGCGACCCCGGACGTCGTGCTCGTCGAGCCGTACCTCCAGGGAACCTCCGCCCGCTGCGTGGACGATGCGCTGGTCGACGTACCGCATCGGCTGTTGGCCCTCGGGGTCGGCAGGACGGAGCTGCGCAGGTACGGCGCTCCCGCGGACCACGCCGCAGCGCACGGGCTCGACCCGTCCGGGATCCGTCGCTCCATCGACGGGTTCCTGGGACTGCGCGGCGCGGCCTAGGACATGACACGGCGGGGCGGCCCGGAGGCTGCCCCGCCGTGCATGCGGAGGTCTACTTCTTGAAGGCGTCCTTGACCTTCTCGCCGGCCTGCTTGAGGTCCGACTTGCTCTGGTCGCGCTTGCCCTCAGCCTCGAGCGAGCGGTCGTCCGTGGTCTTGCCGAGCTTCTCCTTGGCCTTGCCCAGGCCGCTTTCGGCGGAGTGCTTCATCTTGTCGTCCATGCCCATCGGGAACCTCCTTGGTCTCGTACTGGGTCGTGACCTGGTCGTACCCGGGGCTGTGGCAGCCATGCGGGCGTCTACGATGGGCTCTCGGTCACACCGGTGGCCACACGCCGGCCTGGCGCAACTGGCAGCGCACCTAACTTGTAATTAGGGGGTTAGGGGTTCGAGTCCCCTGGCCGGCTCTCATCGCCTGTAGCAGTTCGGCTGATGCCGGACGTTTGGGTTTCGGCTGATGCTCGACCCTGACGGCCGTGAACCAACTTTCTGGCCGCGCGGACCAACGGACTGGCCGAGCATCCGAAGTTTGCCGACCCGATCGTTGGGCACTGGCTGAGCCGTCGCAGCGTGAACATCTCAAGTCCCTGCGGCGCGGTGCCCCCGGCGCTCCCCTGCGCTGGGGGCACTGTCCATTCCCGCTGCCCACCCCCGAACGCACGGCCCTCTCACATGCACCTATACGACTACGGATACGACAACCAAGTCCTGGAGTGATCTTCGGCTTCCGATTCTCCGACTCACTTTCCTACTAGCGGGACGGGCACCGACCCCGGCCCATCGCCGGCTCCCTTCGCCGGTTCTGTCCCGGTTCCGCAGGGCGGATCGGCTATAGGGCGAATCGCCCCTCGGCCCTACCATCAGGGACCGTGGGTGCGACCGACTTCCGAGCCGAGTGGGAGCGACACTACGTCGCGTCGGTTCGCAAAGCCGCGCAGCGCACCTACGACATCGCGGCCTGGCGGCCTCCGCACGAGGTCTACGCGATCCTGACCGAGGAGCTCATGCGGCACGGGGTCGAGCCCGAGCCGGAGGCGGTGTTCGAGGGGGCGATGCTGATCAGCAAGGGACGCAAGCCGGCCGTGCTGCGCGATGCCGAGTAGAAACGCCGCCAAAACCCCTGCATCGGCGCAAATCATTCCGGAACCGGACATCTCGCCCTAGGGTGCTGTCACCAGTCGAGGTCGACAGGACGGGGAGACCGGTGGCGCAAGAGACGACGAGATCGGTGACGGGCGCTCTGGCCGGAGTGCTGGCGCTGCTGGTCGCGCAGGTGGTCGGCCCGAGCGAGGCCACCGCCGTCGGCGGAGCCGCCTCGTCGGCGAGCGTCGACGCCGCGGAACCCCTTCCGCCCAGGCTCCTGCCCGACCTGGTTGCCCTGCGTGCCCGGGATCTCTCCGTCACCCGCACCAGCGTGGGGCGGAAGCTCCGTTTCGAGACCGCACTAGGCAGCGTCGGCGCCGGTCCGGTCGAGGTGCGGCCGGACCGCCGCCAGGAGTGTCCGGAGGGCAAGCAGCACGCGAGCCAGGTCATGTACCGCGACGTCGACGGGAACGGCAGGTACTCCCTCACGGGGGACACGCAAGTCGCGCGCCGGTCCGCCGGGTGCATGGTCTTCCATCCGTACCACGACCACTGGCACTTCGAGGCGGCCTCCCGCTACACCCTGTACAAGGCGGCGCGCCCGGAGCGAACGATCGTCGCCTCTCGCAAGATGAGCTTCTGCCTACGCGACAGCCGGCGGGTCCCCTCGTCGTACGGCACGTATCGCTACGCCGAGCACTACGGCGCCTGCTCGCGCACCTCACCGCAGGGCATCTCGATCGGCTGGGCCGACGTCTACCAGTCCGACCTGGCCGGGCAGGCACTCCTTCTGCCACCAGGTATGGGTGACGGTCTCTACTGCCTCCGGGTCAAGGTCGACCCCAGGGACCAGCTGCTGGAGACCCGCGACAACAACAACAGCTCGCTACGTGCGTTCTACCTGCGAGGCGACACGATCAGGTACCGCGAGTCGGCGAGGTGCCGCTCAGCCGGCTGACGTCGAACCTCGTCGTGGGATCGGCCAGCTCGTCCTGGGCGGCGATGACCCGCATCTCGCGGGTGCCGGCCTCCAGGGTCGCCGCCATCACCGCGAACACCGACGCGGTCGTCCGGGACAGCGCGGTGGGGAGGTCGTGACCGCCGAGCACGTTCGCGAGGAAGACCGCCGAGGTGAGGTCCCCGGCGCCGGGCGGGTTGATGGGCAGGCGCGGCGTCCGGACCAGGAAGGCGCCCTCTCCCGAGACGGCCACCATGTCGAGGCTGTCCTCGGGTGTCTCCTCCGCGATGACGCTGGTCACCAGCACCGTCTCGGGCCCCGTGGCGCGCACGGCCTCGGCGGCCGCCACGACGTCCGCGTGGGTCCGGGTCTCGGTGCCCGCCAGGTAGGAGAGCTCGAACTGGTTCGGCGTGATCACGTCCGCGGCCGGGACGACCTGGTCCCGCATGAACTCCGGGATGCCCGGCCGGACGAAGAAGCCGCGTCCCACGTCGCCCATGACCGGATCACAGAAGTAGATCGCGTCGGGCTTGCGCTTCTTGATGTTGCGCACCGCGTCGAGGATCACCGCGCCGACGTCCTCGGCGCCCTGGTAGCCCGACAGCACCGCGTCGCAGTGCTCGAGCGCGCCCCTGTCCTCCACGCCGCGGATCACCTCGGCGATGTCCTCCGAGGTCAAGAGGGGGCCCCGCGCAGCGCCGTACCCGGTGTGGTTCGAGAAGTGCACGGTCATCACCGGCCACACGTCGAACCCCAGCCGTTGCAGGGGGAACATCGCCGCGCTGTTTCCGGCATGGCCGTAGGACACGAGGGACTGGATCGACAGGATGTTCACCCTGGGCATCCTGCCACCCCGCTCCCTCCAGGCGCCGTCCGAACCCCTGTCCGGACCTCTGTACGACGCAACTAGAACGCGTTACAGTTCTTGCGATCCGGGTAGGACCCCGCCTGCTCGGCCGTCGTGAGTGATCGAGGTCTTCGACATGCCTGCTGGACAGTCCGCCGACTACGTCGTCATCGGGGCCGGGAGTGCCGGCTGCATCGTCGCCCGCCGGCTGGCCGAGACGGGGGCCGACGTCGTGCTGCTGGAGGCCGGCCCCGTCGACAAGACGCGGTTCGTCCGCAAGCCGGGCATGATCGCGGTCTTCCACAACGTCCCGCAGCTCAAGAAGCGTCTCGACTGGGGCTTCTACACCACGCCCCAGGAGAACGCGCTGGGCCGCAAGATCCCGCAGACCCGTGGCAAGGTCCTCGGCGGGTCCAGCTCGGTCAACGGGATGCTTTTCGTCCGCGGCAACGCCAAGAACTACGACGACTGGGCCGCGGAGGGCAACGAGGGCTGGAGCTTCGAGGACGTCCTCCCGAGCTTCCGGCGCATGGAGAGCTGGGAGGGCGGCGAGGACGACCTGCGCGGGGCCGACGGGCCCGTCAAGGTCACGCGTCAGGAGGACCTCACCCCCGCCTCTCTCGACTTCATGGAGGCGCTGAGCGACACCGCCGGCGTGCCGAAGATCGAGGACTACAACGGCAAGTCGCAGGAGGGTGTGAGCATCTTCCAGCAGAGCGCGCACGCTGGCCTGCGCTACAGCTCCTCCGTCGCCTACCTCGACGGCCACCAGCTCCCGAACCTCACGGTCGAGACCGACGTCACGGTCAGCAAGGTGGTGCTCGAGGGCTCCCGGGCCGTGGGGGTGGAGGTCCTCGCGAAGGGCGGCAAGCGCGTGATCCGTGCGGACCGGGAGGTCGTCGTCTCGGCGGGGGCGTTCGGCTCGCCGCAGGTCCTGATGCTCTCCGGCATCGGGCCGGCAGACCACCTTCGGCAGCACGGCATCGACGTAGTCGGCGACCTCCCCGTCGGCGACAACCTGCACGACCACATGTTCGTGCCGATGACCTATGTCATGAAGGGCGCGCGCAACAAGAGCTCCGCGGCCTACTTCGCTCGCGGGATGATCCAGGAGGCGCTGCGCGGTGGGTCGTGGATGGGCCGCACCGTCTTCGAGGCGGTCGGGTTCGTGCACTCGTCCCGCGGCACCGAGGTCCCCGACATCCAGATCCACGCATTGCCGTGGTCCTACCCGTTCCCGAACCAGGACGCGCCGATCCGACACAAGGTCGACCCCGCCTCGGCCCTGACGCTGATGCCGACGCTGATCTACCCGGAGAGCCGGGGGACGATCCGGCTCGCTTCGGCGGACCCGACGGCGGCGCCGCTGATCGACCCGGGCTACCTGTCCGCGCAGGCCGACCGCGACCTCCTGCTCGAGGGCATGAAGCTGATCCGGGAGACGATGGCGAACCGGCTGGTGTCGGCCGGCGTCACGTCCGAGCTCAACCCCGGTCGGGACTTCCCCGACGACGCCTCCCTGGCTCGCGAGCTGCCCAACCGCGCGACGACCGTGTACCACCCGGTGGGCAGCTGCCGGATGGGCGTCGACGAGCGCGCTGTGGTCGACCCGCAGCTCCGGGTCAGGGGTGTCGAGGGGCTGCGCGTCGCGGACGCCTCGATCATGCCGTCGATCACGGGTGGCAACACGAACGCGCCGGCGATGATGATCGGCGAGCGCTGCGCAGAGCTGATGACCTCCGAGTGAGATCCGGGCTGTACCCCGAAACTAGAACGCGTTACATTTGCGTCCGGGAGGGTGACCCGCGACACACGCATCATCCTGAGGAGTGACTATGGCCCGTCAAGCACGTTCCCTTGCCGGCAAGGTCGTCGTGATCACGGGCGGCGGCCGTGGGATCGGCGCCGCCACCGCGAAGCTGCTTGCCGAGGAGGGCGCCCTCGTCGCGATCGGCGACCTCGACGAGAAGCTCGCCAAGGAGACCGCGGCCTCGGTGGGAGGTACGACGGTGGGCATGGCACTCGACGTCACGGACCACGCCGGGTACACCGCCTTCCTCGACGAGGTGGAGCGTGAGCTCGGGCCCATCGACGTACTCGTCAACAACGCGGGCATCATGCCGCTGAACCGCATCGAGGACGAGCCTGCCTCCTCGACGCACGCTCAGTTCGCGGTCAACGTCCACGCCGTCATCCACGGCACCAAGGAGGCGGTACGCCGTATGAAGCCCCGCGGCGGAGGCCACATCGTCAACGTCTCCTCGGCCGCGGGCCGGATCCCCGTCGCCGGCGGCGCGACCTACACCGCCACCAAGCATGCCGTCTCGGGCTTCTCCAACGCCCTGCACATCGAGTTCAAGGCGGACAAGACGCCGATCCACATCACCGCCGTCCACCCGGCGATGGTGCGCACCGAGCTGTCCAAGGGCATGAAGGACAACAAGGGCGTCTCCCCGGTCACGCCCGAGCAGGTCGCCGAGGCGGTGCTGGACGCTCTGAGGCGTCCGCGTCCCGACGTCTACGTCCCCAAGAGCCTCGGCGTGGCCCTCAAGACCGGTGCGCTGTACCCCCGGCGCTTCGGAGAGTGGCTCAACAAGGTGCTCGGCGGTGAGCGTGCCGCCCTCGACGCCATCGCATCGCCGGAACGCCAGGACTACGAGAACCGCGTCGCGCAGAGCGCGCCGGGTGCCGAGAAGGAGCGCATCGCATGAGCCTGCCCGCAAGCGTCAACGAGGAGCTGCTCGCACGGCTGACGAGCCTCGTCGCGTCCTCCGGCGGCGACACGTACAAGATGACCGAGGTCTACACCGGCGAGGTCATCACCGCGCTGCCGCAGTCGAGCGCCGAGGACATCGCGGAGGCCTTCGCGGAGTCGCGGCGCGCCCAGGCCGAGTGGCGGTCGTGGCCGGTCGCGAAGCGGATGAAGGTCTTCAAGAAGTTCCACGCGCTGCTGCTCGAGCACAACGAGACGATCGTCGACCTCATCCAGGCCGAGAGCGGCAAGGCGCGTCGGATGGCGTTCGAGGAGACCTGCGACGTCCCGATGGTGATCAGCCACTACCTGAAGCGAGCCCCGAAGCTGCTCAAGCCCGTCAAGCGCGGCGGCCCCGTGCCGATCATCACGACGTCGACCGAGATCCGTCAGCCCAAAGGGGTCGTCGGCATCATCGCGCCGTGGAACTTCCCGTTCGCGACCGGCCTCTCCGACGCCGTACCCGCCCTCATGGCCGGCAACGGCGTGGTGCTCAAGCCCGACAACAAGACCGCGCTGTCCCCGCTGTACGGCGTCTCGCTGCTCTACGAGGCCGGGCTCCCTCGCGGGCTGTTCCAGGTCGTGTGCGGTGACGGGCCGGTGGCCGGTCCGCCGGTGATCGACAACGCGAACTTCGTGATGTTCACCGGCTCGACGCAGACCGGTCGCTTCATCGGCCAGCGGGCCGGGGAGAACCTCATCGGCTGCACCCTCGAGCTCGGCGGCAAGAACCCGATGATCGTCCTGGAGGACACCAACCTCGACGATGCGCTGCCGGGCATCATCGAGGGGGTCTTCCGCAACACCGGCCAGGTCTGCATGCACATCGAGCGGATCTACGTGCATGAGCGGATGTTCGACGAGTTCGCCCGGCGCTTCGTCGAGGCCACCGAGCAGATCAGGCTCGGCGCGGCGTACGACTTCGAGCCCGAGATGGG
>DASVBF010000248.1:0-2692 GCA_036375975.1 Nocardioidaceae bacterium
GACGTGCCGCCGCTGACGCGTTCGGAGGCGACCGCGCTACGCGGCCTGATGCGCGCCGTGGTCACCGAGGGCTCGGGCTCGCTCCTCGCCGGGCTGCCCGGGTCGGTGGGTGCGAAGACCGGGACCGCGGAGTACGGCTCCCCCGGCGAGGACGGTGCCGGTGCCGGCGCCCTGCCCACGCACGCCTGGATGATCGCCACCCAGGGCGACCTCGCCGTCGCCGTCTTCGTCGAGACCGGCGAGTCCGGAAGCCAGTCCGCGGGCCCGCTGCTGCTGAGGTTCCTCCAGGGCTGAGAACGTCGTAAGACCTGCGGCCCGACCGTAGACGGGCCCTGTGACCTGTGCCACGCTCCCGGGGCATGACGTTCCTGACGCGCCTGCCCTCCCGACCGACGACGCTCGACGAGCCGCTCGCCCACTGGGCGAAGGAGGACCCGGACGGCGAGGCCGTGCTCTACGGCGAGCGGCGCTGGACGTGGAGCGAGTGGAACGACCGGGTGCGCCGGGCGGCCGGCGGCTTGAGCGCCCTCGGCGTCGGCAAGGGCGACGTCGTCGCGTTCCTCGACAAGAACCACCCGGCCTGCGTCGAGGTCACGCTCGCGGCAGGGTCCCTCGGGGCGGCGCACGCGATCATCAACTGGCGCTCCGCCGGTGACGAGGTGGACTACGCAGTCAACGACTCCGGGGCGAAGGTGCTCTTCCTCGGCCAGGAGCTGGCGCCCACCGTCGAAAGCATCCGCGACAAGCTCACGACCGTGGAGAAGGTCATCACCGTCACCCCGGACGGAGCAGAAGGGGACGAGTACGAAGCCTGGCTGGCTGCCTCGGCCCCGCTGGACCGTCCGGAGGCAACAGAGCCCGACGATGTCTGTCTGGTGATGTACAGCTCCGGCACCACCGGACGCCCCAAGGGCGTCATGCTCACGCACCGCAACATGGTCCGCCACACCGACAACGCCCACGAGGGATGGGGTTTCGAGGAGGGCGACAAGTCGCTGGTGTCCATGCCGCTGTTCCACGTCGGCGGAACGTCGTACATCCTCTTCTCGATCTTCGACGGCGTCCCCAGCGTGATGACCCGCGACCCGGACGGCGCCTCGCTTGCGTGGGGGATCCTCAACGGCGCCAACCGCACCTTCCTCGTGCCGGCGGTGCTTGCCCAGGTACTGCAGAGCGGGCCGGACGCGGTCAAGCTCTTCGGAGCCCTGAAGACCTACACCTACGGCGCCGCCCCGATGCCGACCCCGCTGCTCCGAGCCGCCATGGAGGCGTGGCCCGAGACGGAGTTCATGCAGGTCTACGGCCTCACCGAGGTCGCCGGTGTGATCACCCACCTGCTGCCGGCGGCGCACCACGACACCGAGCACCCGGAGCGGCTCATGTCCGCCGGCACCGTGCTCCCGGAGGCGGAGTGCCGGGTGGTGGACGTCGCCACCGGGGAGGACGTCCCGGTCGGTCAGCCGGGCGAGCTGTGGTTCCGGACCCCGCAGCTCATGAAGGGATACCTCGGCAAGGAGGAGGACACCCGCAAGGTCATCACCGAGGACGGCTGGTTCCGCACGGGGGACATCGGGCGGATGGACGATGGTGGCTTCGTCTACGTCGAGGACCGGCTCAAGGACATGATCATCTCGGGCGGCGAGAACATCTACTCGCCCGAGGTGGAGCGGGTCCTCTCCGAGCACCCTGCGGTCGCCGAGGTCGCCGTCATCGGTGTGCCGGACGAGCAGTGGGGAGAGGTCGTGAAGGCTGTGGTCGGCCTCAAACCCGAGACCACGGCGACTCCCGACGAGCTGATCGAGCACTGCCGGGAGCGGCTGGCCCACTTCAAGTGCCCCAAGACGGTCGACGTCGTGCCCGCGCTCCCCCGCAATCCGACGGGGAAGATCCTCAAGAAGGACCTGAGGGCGCCGTACTGGGAGGGCCACGACCGCGCCATCCTCTGACGGGGCCTCTGGATCCCCTGGCGTTCACTCGACGGTGGGCCGGCGTGGCGTCCGCAGAGGCTAGGGCTGGTGCTTCTTCGGGATCTTCGCGACGACGAGGGCGTACGACGTGTCGATCGCGTCCCGGATCTCGTCATCAGGAATGCCTCCGCCGATCCTGAGGGTGTTCCAGCCCGAGCGCCCGATGTAGGCCATCACGGAGGCGTCGTCGGGGTAGCGCTTCAGCCACTCATCCGCCTCGTCGCGGCCGGCTCCGCACTTGACGCCTACGGAGGGTGGGTCCCCCGCACCCATGAAGGCGAAGATCTTGGTGTGCACCTTCGCCACCGTGTCGCCCTCCCAGGGTTCGTCCTCCCAGGCCCCGGGCTTGGCCAGGCAGTAGGCGACCAGCTCCTCGGCGTTCATGGCCTTAGCGTGCTCCGGCCTCGACCATCTGGCGCAGCTCCTTCTTCAGCTCGGAGATCTCGTCGCGCAGCCGGGCAGCCAGCTCGAACTGGAGCTCCGCGGCAGCAGCGTGCATCTGCTCGGTCAGCTGCTGCACGAGGTCGGCGAGGTCCTGCGACGGCAGGCCGGCGAGCTCGGCGGCGTGTTTGCCGGCCTCTCGGGACAGACCCGGCACGGGCGCCTTCTTGCCCTTGTCACCACCGGACTTCTGCCAGGTCTTGAGCAGCTCCTCGGTGCTCTCGTCCTCGCGGGCGAGCATCTCGGTGATGTCGGCGATCTTCTTGCGCAGTGGCTGGGGGTCC
>DASVBF010000321.1:0-4684 GCA_036375975.1 Nocardioidaceae bacterium
ACCGGAGAGACGACGACGCCCCGCCCGGCAACCACATCCGGGTGGGGCGTCGTACGCCTGGGAGGTCGGCCGTCAGATCGACTCGAGGATGTCTCGCATCAGCTGCGCGGTCTCCGACGGCGTCTTGCCGACCTTGACCCCGACCGCCTCGAGGGCCTCCTGCTTGGCGGCCGCGGTGCCGGACGAGCCGGACACGATCGCGCCGGCGTGGCCCATCGTCTTGCCCTCGGGGGCGGTGAAGCCGGCGACGTAGCCGACGACCGGCTTGGTCACCTTCTCCTTGATGTAGGCCGCGGCCCGCTCCTCCGCGTCGCCGCCGATCTCGCCGATCATCACGATCGCGTCGGTGTCCGGGTCGTCCTGGAACGCCTTGAGCGCGTCGATGTGGGTGGTGCCGATGATCGGGTCACCGCCGATGCCGACGCAGGTCGAGAAGCCGATGTCCCGCAGCTCGTACATCATCTGGTAGGTCAGCGTGCCCGACTTGGACACCAGCCCGATGCGGCCGGCCTTGGTGATGTCGGCCGGGATGATGCCGGCGTTGGACTTGCCGGGGCTGATCAGGCCGGGGCAGTTCGGGCCGATGATCCGCGTGGTGCCCTTCGACTGGGCGTAAGCGAAGAACTCCGCGGTGTCGTGGACAGGAACGCCCTCGGTGATCACGACGACGAGCGGCATGCCCGCGTCGACTGCCTCGACGACCGCGGCCTTGGTGAAGGCCGGGGGCACGAACACCACCGACACGTCGGCGCCGGTCTTCTCCATCGCCTCCGCCACGGTCCCGAACACCGGCACTGCCGTGCCGTCGAAGTCGACCTCCTGGCCGGCCTTCCTCGGGTTCACGCCGCCCACGATGCTGGTGCCCGACGCGATCATCCGGCGGGTGTGCTTCTGACCCTCCGAGCCGGTCATGCCCTGGACGACGACCTTGCTGGACTCGTTCAAAAAGATTGCCATGGTTCCCTCTGCCCTTACTTCGCAGCCAGCTCGGCGGCGCGGTCGGCCGCGCCGTCCATCGTGTCGACCATCGTCACCAGCGGGTGGTTCGCCTCGTCGAGGATGCGCCGACCCTCTTCGACGTTGTTGCCGTCGAGGCGTACGACGAGCGGCTTGTTCGCCTCGTCACCGAGCAGCTCCAGGGCGTGCACGATGCCGTCTGCCACCGCGTCGCAGGCGGTGATCCCGCCGAAGACGTTCACGAAGACCGCCTTGACCTGAGGGTCGTTCAGGATGATGTGCAGGCCGTTGGCCATGACCTGGGCGGAGGCGCCGCCGCCGATGTCGAGGAAGTTCGCCGGCTTGACGCCGCTGTGCTTCTCGCCGGCGTAGGCGACCACGTCGAGGGTCGACATGACCAGGCCTGCGCCGTTGCCGATGATGCCGACCTCGCCGTCGAGCTTGACATAGTTCAGACCCTTGGCCTTGGCCTCCGCCTCGAGCGGGTCGGCCGCGGCCTTGTCCTCGAACTTCGCGTGGTCCTCGTGGCGGAAGTCGGCGTTCTCGTCGAGGGTCACCTTGCCGTCGAGCGCCTCGAGGTTCCCGTCACCGAGGCGGACGAGCGGGTTCACCTCGACGAGGCTGGCGTCCTCCTTGATGAAGACGTCCCAGAGCTTCTTGATGACGTCCTTGGCCTGGTCGGCGACCGGCTCGGGGAAGCGGGTGGCCGCGACGATCTCGGCGGCCTTCGCGTCATCGACGCCCGTGCCGGGGTCGATGGAGATCTTGGCGACGGCGTCGGGGTTGGTCCTCGCGACCTCCTCGATCTCGACCCCGCCCTCGATGCTCGCGATGCAGAGGTAGTTGCGGTTCGCGCGGTCGACGAGGAAGGAGAAGTAGTACTCCTCGGCGATCTCGGCCGTCGGCGCGATGAGCACCCGGTGAACTGTGTGGCCCTTGATGTCCATGCCGAGGATGTCCTGCGCGCGAGCGACCGCCTCGTCGGGGTTCTGCGCGAGCTTCACGCCGCCGGCCTTGCCGCGCCCGCCGGTCTTGACCTGCGCCTTGACGACCACGCGGCCACCAAGCTCCTCGGCCGCTGCGGCGGCGTCCTCCGCCTTGTCCACGACGCGGCCGAGGGTGACCGGCACGTCATGCTTCGCGAAGAGCTCCTTCGCTTGGTACTCCATCAAGTCCACAGGCTCTACCCGTCCTTTTCGGTGTCCGACCTCTCCCCCGCGGCGCGCCCGGATCCGGCAAGCACAGGGGTGGATTGTCCACGGCGACGATAGACCTGTAACCGTCGTCACCACCACGTAGGGTCCGTCACATGCCCTCTACCCCGGAACGGTGCGGGCACACCGTCACGCTGCGACAGTGGACCCGGCATGGTGCGGGTCAGCGTTGAGACGCGACTGCCTCACCGGCGTACCTCGCGGGAAGCCGGCCCGACTCCACGAGCCAGCGCGTCGTGTCGCGCAGACTGTCCTCGAACGGCACCGGCACGACCCCCAGCTCGCTCCGGGCCGGAGTGTCGTCGAAGCGGGTGTCCCTGAGGGCCAGCTCGGCGCCCTCCACGTCCGCCGGGTAGTGGAACCGACCAGGCAGCCGGCGCTGAACCGCCGAGGCCACCCGGGCGAGCGGCACGGCGAAGGACTTGGGGACCACGACGTGGGGCAGACGTCGGCCGGTCAGCTGCTCGAGGGTGCTGTACAGCAGGTCGGCGTCCATGGCGACGCCGGGCACGACGTAGCGCCGGGGCCCCTTGCCCGGCTCGAGCAGAGCCAGGACGGTGCCGGCGACCGTCCGGACGTCGACCGTGTGGCTGCTGCCGGCCGGCCACATCGGGAAGAGGCCCCGCAGGACCCAGCGGAGGATCTCGCTGTTCACGCCCCGGTAGGGGTCATGGGGCCCGTAGACACCGCCGGGGTACACCGTCGCCACAGGCGCGCCCCGATCTTGGAGGCGCCGGGCGACGACCTCCGAGGCGATCTTCGACCGGCTGTACGGCGAAGGCACGTCGCCGAGAGGAAGCTCCGGGCCGCTGCCGCCGAACCGGGTGAGCGCTACCGTGCTGGAGACGTGCAC
This sequence comes from Nocardioidaceae bacterium, assembly GCA_036375975.1. Lineage (GTDB taxonomy): Bacteria > Actinomycetota > Actinomycetes > Propionibacteriales > Nocardioidaceae > Nocardioides_C. The sequence continues at coordinate 3,025 of DASVBF010000321.1, forward strand.
CGCCGGGTCGAGTCCCGCCGCCGTCGCGAGGGAGAGCACCAGTTCCGCGGCCCTGGCGTTCGTGCGCTCGACCTCGTCGCTCCGGGCTGCGTCGAGCGCGAACACGGCCGCTGCATGGACCACCGCGTCGCACCCGGCGAGCGCCCGCCGGACGGCTTGCTCGTCGAGCACGTCGCCGACCACGACGTCACCGGCGCCGACGACGTCGCCGACACCGTCGTACGGCGCCAGGGAGACGCGGACCTGCTCGGGCCGCCTGACGAGCAGACGCACGTGGTGGCCGGCAGAGACCAGGTCCGCGACGATCCGGGCGCCGACGTAACCGGTGCCCCCGGTGACTAGAACTCTCACGGGACCGACGGCCCCGTCAGGAGGTCGGGACGTCCGTGGTGTCGCTGACGTTGTCCCGGACCCAGGCGACGATCTCGGTGGTGGTGGCGCCCGGGGTGAACACCTTCGCGACGCCCGCCTGCTCGAGCAGCGGGATGTCGCCCTCGGGGATGATCCCGCCGCCGAACACGATGATGTCGCGCGCGTCCCGCGCGTCGAGGAGCTCGATGACCTTCTTGAAGAGGGTCATGTGGGCACCGGACAGGACCGAGAGACCGATCACGTCGGCGTCCTCCTGGATGGCGGTCTCGACGATCTGCTCCGGGGTCTGGTGGAGGCCGGTGTAGATCACCTCGTAGCCGGCGTCACGAAGAGCGCGTGCGACGACCTTGGCGCCGCGGTCGTGCCCGTCGAGTCCGGGCTTGGCCACCACGATCCGGATCGGAGCCACCATCAGAACTGCCACCACCTTGCGCTGTGCCGGGCTTGCGCTGCGAGTCGGGCAGCCGCCACGGGCGAGGAACATCTCTCTGCCGCAGAGTATCCGACCCCTCGTCCAGGCCCACCAGAGAGCCGATGTGACCGGTGCAACACGCCGGTGGTGCAGCCGACTAGACCAGGGGTTGCCTCGCCGTGACGACGGGAAGGCTGCGCCGTTAGGGGAACCGAAAAAGAAGACAAACAGCGAGAAAACGAGAGGCTCCGGTGATGGCGCGCGGGCATTCGCGGGTCGGCAACCGGGAAGTGACGCGAGCCGAGCTTCGGTTCGTGTGATCTGGTCCACAGGGTAAGTTGCCCGCCACGTCCATGCCATGACTCGTCCGTTATGGTGTGACGTTGCGTGACACATACGACGTAAGGACACCGTTTCGTGGCAAACCACCGCGCAGCGAGGCGCACCACCTCGCGCACCGGCACCACCAACGGCTCTGATCTGCCCTCGTCCGCTGCCGTACCCGTTTCCGCTCCCGGCAAGCGCAAGGCCGTGAAGCCGTCGAGGGCATCGCGCAGCCTCTCTCGCCGCCCGGAGACGCCGCCTCGGATCGAGGCTTCCACGGCGCCGGCCACCCCCACGCCCGCCCCAGCACCTGCCCCCGCTCCTGCGCCCGTCGCAGCCCGGTACACCGAGCCCACCCACCGCACCGAGCCCATCCGCCGTATCGAGCCATCGCGCCTGGCGGAGCCGACCCGCCGGATGGAGGCCCTACGACCGGCCGGGACCGACCACACGACCGAGCTCGCACCCGCTCCGCCGTCGGCTCGCAGTGCCACGGCGGGCGCCCGTCGGGCCACGCCCGCTCCTCGGCGGCCCCCGATCGGGCGCGCGTCC
>DASVBF010000331.1:0-8815 GCA_036375975.1 Nocardioidaceae bacterium
GTGGGCTCCGGCTCGGCCGAGGGTGAGGGCGAGGGAGTCGGAGTTGCCGAAGGCGTCGGCGTCGCGGGGGTGTGGAGGTCCGCGGCAGAGCAGCGGCTGCCGCGGGCGCCGCAGGCGGAGGCGGCGGCCACGTGACGAGCAGGTAGCCTCAGATAGCGGCGACCGCGATGGCCGACACACCACGAGCACGCTGACCAGTCGACCTCCCCCTTCACGGGGCCGTGGATACGTGCGAGTTGGGTGGGTACGGGACGGGGGACAGACCCGGCCAGACCGGGTGGACGTGACCGCGTCCGATTTGCCCGGTTTCCCAGCGAGGATCGGGATCCTCAGTGAGGATGTTCGCGTGTCCGCACCGTTCACCGTCCTCTTCGTCTGCGTAGGGAACCTGTGCCGTTCCCCGCTGGCGGAGCGGCTCTTGCGTGCGCGCCTCCAGGAACGGCTCGGCGACCTCAGCGCCGCCGTCATCGTGGAGAGCGCCGGCACTCGGGCGGTGGTGCGCGAGCCGATGGACGACATGGCCGCGCAGGAGCTCGCGCGGCTCGGCTTCTCGAACCATCATTTCCGGGCTCACCGGCTCTCCGCGCAGATGCTCACTGAGGCCGACCTGGTGCTGACCGCGACGAAGGAACTGCGGTCTCGGGTGCTGGAGGACGTGCCCGCAGCCTTACGCAGGACCTTCACGATCAGGGAGTTCGCAGCCCTGGTCGACGGCGTGCAGGTCGAGTCGCCGAAGAGCCTCGTCGCCGACGCTGCGCAGCGCCGTTCCTCCGCGCAGCTGCAGGAGTACGACGTGCCGGACCCGATCGGCATGGGCGCCGCGGCGCATCGCGTCTCGGCCGACCTCATCGACGCGAGCCTGACTCCCGTCGCCGAGGCGATCGCCGCCGCCGTACGCCACGCCGAGAGTGTCGTCAGCACTCGCTGAGCCGTGTTTGGGCGACTTGGTGGAAGATCCCTGAGCGGGTGTTTCGGGACTTGCGGGTCCGCACTCACTGGACGGCGGGACCGGGTGGTTGACGTCCGCGCCGGCGCCGAACCACACCTGCCCGGTGGCGACTTCGTCGAGGGCGGCCGGGGCAGTGGCAGCATCACCGGCCGACACTGAGCCCGGGTGAGAGGGAGAACCTCCCCGCGCCCCTGTCGCGTCCCGGCTGCGCAGACACCTGGTGATCCGCTGGATCGTGTCGGATTTGCCCGTTTCCCGGAAATCTCCGAAGCGCTCAGCCAGCATGATCTTGCATCGCGGAGTGCTCACTCCGTCTTGCGATGGCCGGGCGCAGTCTGACCAGCTGACCGGGGCCCAGAAGGGACCGCTTGTTTCCGGCCAAGTCACCAGTTCACGAGACGACCGAAGGACGTACGCACCATGTCTCCGATCAGCTTCCTGGCGCGCCGTTGTGCCACCGCGGCAGCCGCCACGCTGCTTGCCGCACCGCTCGTCGTGTCCGGTTCGGGCACCACCGCGTCCGGCCCTGAGGCCGACCAATTCCAGGAACCTGTCGTCACTGTGCCGGTCACGCCGGTGGCGTCCACGGTGAAGGTCCGGCTGCGTGCTGCGGTGAAGAACCTGCGCGTGGCCTCCGAGACGCCGGCGGGGTATGACCGTGACAAGTACCGGCACTGGATCGACGCCGACGGAGACTGCCAGGACACCCGCGACGAGGTGTTGAAGGCTGAGTCGAAGGTGACCGTGCGCGCCTGCGACATCCGGACCGGCAAGTGGTTCTCCTACTACGACCGCAAGACGTGGACACACTCCTCGGACGTCGACATCGACCACCTGGTGCCGCTGAAGGAGAGCTGGGACTCCGGTGCCAAGCGGTGGAACGCCGACACCCGCAAGCGATACGCGAACGACCTCGGTGACGGCCGGAGTCTGGTCGCGGTCACGGACAACGTGAACCAGTCGAAGTCCGACCAGGACCCCGCAGAGTGGCTGCCCCGCTACGGCAAGTGTCGCTACGTCGTCGAGTGGACCGCGGTCAAGACTCGGTGGAACCTGAAGGCCAACCGCGCGGAGAAGAACAGGCTCGTCAAGCTGGCCTCGAACTGCCGCAACGTGGTGCTGACGGTCCGCAAGGCGCGCATCGGCCTTGCTTCGACGACCAGCGGCGGGACGAGTGGCGGAAGCAGCGGCGGGCTCGACCCACAGTTCGACACCTGCACCGACGCGAAGGCGGCAGGCTACGGCCCCTACTACAAGGGCCAGGACGACGAGTACTGGTGGTACACCGACGCTGACAGTGACGGCGTTGTCTGCGAGTAACGGATCAACCCTGCGGACGTGTCCCCAACTCGCCGTGTTCACCCGTCGATGCACCGCCAGACCCGGCGCCATTAGTACTTGCTCCCTGCCCGGCATCATTCGCACCCCTGACCGCACCCCGCGCATCTGACGGCGAGCCCCTGAACCGGTCGGCCAGGCCGGCGACATGGAGGGTCGTGGTGGCCCCCATGAACGCCACGAACGATCCGGTGAGGAGCGCGACGGTGTCCCCGATCGAGACACCCCAGATCGGGTTGTTGAGATAGGACGCCTGGTAGACGGCCAACGCAGCCACAGCCCCGGCGACAGCGCTGATCAGCCCGATTGCCGTCACAGACCATTCGGCCCACTGGCTGGGGTGGAACCTGTCCGAGTCCGCCTTCTGCTCCTTGACGACCCACGTCACCCAGGAGCCCGCCAGGAGGCCAAGTCCGACGAGCGAGAGCGCTCGCGCCCAGTCAGGGTCGGACGCATCAAAGTCCAGCGGGAGGTCCACGCGGGCTACGCGGGGGTCGATGATCGACACCGTCCCCCGGTAGGTCCCCGGGTCACCGAGGTCATGGGCGTTGCGCCGGTCGATGCAGACCGACACGCGGACGCGGTCTCCAACCACGCGTGCTCGGGCCTTGACCAGGTCGGTGTCCAGGGCGGCGCCGTCAGAACGCTGGAACTGAAGGATGTCCAGCTGCAGGTTCGAGTCGCCCAGACGCTGCGCGAGTGTCTGAACCTCTTGGCCGTTCTGTTGCTCGGCTGCCGAGCCCTGGAGCGACAGCTTGTAGTCGATGTCAGAGGAGCGGACGGCTTGGCTACGCCCGAAGTGGATCGTGGTGCTCTGGTCGGGCACGAGCGAGAGCTGGACCGGCTTTCCGGCCGCAGGGTTCCCGGGAGGATCGTTCGGAAAGTCGTAGTACGCCCAGACGGGGTCGGGCTTGGTTCCCTGTTTCGCGAAGCACCTTCCTGCATCGTCTGCGCCGAGGTCGGTGATGAATGGACCGAGGATGAAGAGGAGCACCGTCGCTGCGGACACGATCATCAGCACCGAGCGTGTCCCGAGCCACCCCAACGTCTGCCGGGCTATCGACCTCATGACGCCCCCAGGTGCGGACCTGTGACCAGCGGGGTGCTTGCGCTTCCAGACCCCTGGGCCACCTATCAGAAGTATCCGCGTTTGAGGCACTCTGCGGACATCGCCTTAGATGTCCATCTTGCATAGCTCGAATGAGCCGTTGGTGAAGTAGGCTGCAGCATTGTGCATTTGCACGTACTTGCCGTCCGAATTCCTCATGTGTTCTGGGCAGCACTGCGATGCTCAACGAACGGTCGAGCGCCAAGCGGAAGCTCGCTCGGGGACCTGGGAGTGACTGGGGAGGGGCGGTGCCCAAACGTCTGATCGTCTGCTGTGACGGCACCTGGAACACGCCCGACCAGGAAAGCGGTGGAAAGCCTTGTCCCACCAACGTCACCAAGGTCGCGCTGTCGATTGCTTCGCGTGCTACCGACGGAGTGGAGCAGCGGGTCTTCTACCACAAGGGCGTCGGGACCAGCCGCTGGGAACGTTTGCGTGGTGGCGCGTTCGGGTTCGGCTTGTCACGCGCCGTGCGTGAGACCTACCGGTTCATCGTCAATCACTACGAGCCCGGGGACGAGCTGTTCTTCTTCGGGTTCAGCAGAGGCGCCTTCACGGCCCGGAGCACCGCCGGTTTCGTGCGCAATGCCGGCATCCTGCGACCGGAGGAGGCCCACCGCGTCGATGAGGCGTACGCGCTGTACCGAAGTCGGTCGGCCCACCCCCGGAGCATCGAAGCCGAACTGTTCCGGCAGTCGTTCTCCTTCGAGACTCGGATCAGGTTCATCGGAGTCTGGGACACCGTGGGCGCGCTTGGAATCCCACTGGACGGACTCCGGTGGATCAACGCCTTCAACCGTCGCTGGCAGTTCCACGACACCGACCTCAGTACGACGGTGGACTCAGCCTTCCAGGCCCTCGCGATCGACGAGAAACGACGTCCCTTCAAGCCAGCCGTCTGGAAGCAGCAGGAGGATGCGGACGATCAGCAGCTGGAGCAGGTGTGGTTCTCGGGCGTCCACTGCGACGTCGGCGGTGGGTACCCGCAGAGCCAGTTGGCCGACATCGCGCTGTGGTGGCTCACCAACCGAGCATGCGCGTGCGGGCTGGCGTTCAAGAGCGCGCCGTCCGCGCTGAATCCGACCTGGTTCCTCGGCCCTGTCCATGAGTCGGACACGGCGTTCTACCGACTGCTTGGTCCGTACACGCGTCCGATCGGGGTCATCGATCCCGGGCATGAGTTCGTCGCCTCAACGGCGGTCGAACGCCTCCACCAGAGCGGATACGAACCTGTGGGCCTGACGACGTACCTCCAGCGGAACAACCCCCAGACGATGCACCTAGGGGACGCGCGCCCCTTCGTATGACTGGAGGGCATTGACCGCTGGCTCCCTGTCGGTCCGCGGTGGCAGGCTCGCGCCCATGACCGCACACGACGCGAAGGCCGATCTCCGCCGATACCTCCAGGCCGCACGTGAGGCTCTGCTGTGGAAGCTCGAGGGGTTGTCGGAGTACGACGCCCGCCGCCCGCTGACACCGACCGGCACGAACCTCCTGGGCCTCGTCAAGCACGTGGCGAGCTGCGAGGCGGGATACCTCGGCGACACGTTCGGCCGACCGTTCCCCGAGCCGCTGCCCTGGTTCGCCGACGACGCCGAGCCCAACGCCGACATGTGGGCCACCCTCGAGGAGCCGCGCGAGCAGATCATCGGCCTCTATCACCGTGTCTGGGAGCACTCCGACGTCACGCTCGACACGCTTTCCCTCGACGCGACGGGCCACGTGCCTTGGTGGCCGGAGGATCGTCGGGAGGCGACCCTGCACCAGATCCTCGTGCACTTGATCGCCGAGACGAACCGTCACGCAGGTCACGCCGACATCGTCCGCGAGCTGATCGACGGCACGGTCGGGCTTCGCGTGGGGAACGACAACATGGCGCCGGGCGACAGCGCCTGGTGGGAGGGCTACCACAGCCGGCTCGAGCAGGTTGCCCGCGAGGCAGGCGCGTCCCGCTAAAGCGTCCGTTCAACGTCGGCTCTCCGCTTGACGAAAATCCTGGGAGCTGCGGACGAGGCCAAGGCCATTCTGGCCCTTCCGGGCTATCCGGGCTATCAACGCAGGCTATGGGCTTTTCGGTAAAGAGCGTCCAACACTGGGGTCAGACCGGTGGTCTGGACAACACCGGCACGGGGGTCACCGTGAACAACAACGAAAAGGCCACAGTCCTCGCGGGCGAGATCGCGCACGCGCTGTCTCTCAGGCCCAACGGTGGAGGTGTGAAGGGAACCGACGGCGCCGCGTACTGGGCGGTCGTCGCGAGTCGGCTCACAGAGGAGCCGCACATCGCCAACGCTGTCAGCATCGAGCTCGCCCAGCTCCTGCAGGCGTCCGCACTGCCGAAGGGCAAGAAACAGGCGCTGCCGAAGGACGAGAACGCGTGGGCGGCGTACTGGAGCGCTCAGCTCAAGGCCAACCCGCACGCCTTGGAGGTGCTGAGTGCGCTGGTCATGGAGGATGAGGCCGAGGCGACCGGCGACACCCAGCAGAAGAAGGGGCGGCGCTTCCGACGGAAGCAGGCAACCGAGGCGGCAGGGTCGCGCCACGGGTGGCTCCGACGCAAGGGCGCAGTCATCTGGATGAACGTCCTGATCCTGCTCCCTGCGGCGGTGGTCTTCTTCACGGTCTGGGGCGGTGGTGGTGGTGCCCGCGAAGCGTCGCGGGCCGAGCTGAGCGTGGCCATCCTCAAGCTGTTCGCAGTGTGGGTGCTGTCGTTCGTGCCCAGCTGGCTCTATGTGCGCTTCCTCGGCCAACGGGCAGGAGCGCTGTGGAGCGAGTTCGTCGTGAACCTGCATCGTCTCGGGTGGGACGAGCCGAGATACCTTCCGAAGCCTCCGAAGGCGTCAGAGTTCTACGACGAGTGGCTTCATCAGGGCGGGAACCTGCAGGATCCGAGACGGAACCTCTACCGCCAGAAGTTCAACGCCTACTACGGGCGCACGGTGTCCACAGCTGACCTGGGAACCGACTTCGCCGTCACCGTGGAGACGCTGTTTCCGGTCTTCCTCTCGACGGTCGTCCTGTCCACGTCCTGGGTCGTGGTGCTCTATGATCCCGACTTCGCCAGCAGCCCGGAGGGCGTCTGGGACATCCTGAAGTTCGGTTTTCTCGGTGCCTACGCCTTCACGGTCCAGAGTCTGATCCGACGGTTCTTCCAGAGCGACTTGCGGCCGAGCGCCTACGCCGCGGTCATCCTGCGGCTCGTCGTCGTCTTCACGACACTGCTGGCGCTCTACCAGGTGATGGGATTCCTCGAGCCGCAGGTCCAGGCCGCCGTGGCCTTCGTCGTCGGGGGCTTCCCCCTGGTGGGGATCTACGCGCTGCACCGAACCGCGGCGGTTGCCCTACGGGCCGCCGTCCCGCAGATCACTCCTCCCTACCCGCTGAGCCAGATCGACGGCCTCAACGTCTGGTACGAGGCCCGGCTGCTGGAGGAGGGAATCGAGGACATGGAAAACCTTGCCACCGCCAACCTCGTGGACGTCATCTTGCACACGCGAGTGCCCGTGGGGCGACTCGTCGACTGGGTCGACCAGGCCCACCTGTACCTCCACCTCGACCGCATGGAGGTGACTCGTGCCGAACGCCGGCACGCCTACAGCGCCTCAGAGTCCTCCCTGCCACAGACGAGCGGCGGTGTCGAGCTGAGCGCCAGTCTCGGGCCCCACAGTCGTGCCGGGACGCAGACAAGGACGACACTCCGGCAGTTCGGCATCCGCACGGCAACTGACCTGCTCAAGACCTTCCCGCCCAGGCTGATCGACGACTACCACGACGAAGACGCCTCTCCGCGGTTCGCCCACCTTGCCCCTCGCGCGCTCGACATGGAGCAGATTCGGATCTTGGTCCGCGTCCTGGACGAGGAAACCGGTTTGGCTCCGATCTGGAACTGGCAGACGCGTGGGGTCGAGGCGAAGGCCACGTGGAGGAGACCGCGTAGCGCAACGCTCCACTCGGCCGGGCGCTGAGCCTGGCACGAACCTTTCACCGGCGGGTGGGCCGGCCGGCGTCAGGACCTCTTCAGGCCGATCTTCTCTCGGGCACTCTCACCCTCGTCGGTCGTGGGCTTCGTCTGCCCATGCCGACCCTGCTCGGGTGCATAGCCGTACCCGTATCCGTACCCATAGCCGTAGCCGTCGCCGTACCCCCGAGCCCGGCGCTGCGGGACCATGTTGAGCACCACGCCAAGGGTCCGGCCGTCGACGGCCGAGAGTCGCTCCACCGCGTGGCCCAGCTGGTCGCGGGTGGTCTTGCTGTGGCGTACGACGACCAGGGCCCCATCGGACTGGGCCGTCAGCAGGGCGGCGTCCGTCACCGGCAGCAGCGGGGGAGCGTCGACGATCACGACGTCGTAGATCTTCCGGAGCTGGTCCAGCACGTCCGACATCGCCTGGGACTGCAACAGCTCGGAGGGGTTGGGCGGCAGTGCGCCGCTGGTCAGGACGGAGAGGTTCTCCACCGAGGAGTCCTGGATCGCGTCCTCGAGACCGATCCGCCCAACCAGCACCGTCGTGAGCCCGACGGCGATCTCGAGCCGCAAGTTCTCCGAGACCTTGGGGCGTCGCAGGTCTGCCTCCATCAGCAGAACCCGCCGGCCGGCCTGGGCGAGGGTGATCGCCAGGTTGGTCGCGGTCGTGGTCTTCCCCTCCTCCGGGAGGGAGCTGGTGATGACGAAGACCTTGCTGTCCCGGTCCACGTCGACGAACTGGAGGTTCGTTCGGAGGACCCGGAAGGCCTCGACACGGGGCGCGTGGCTGCCGAGGTCCGTGACTAGCGGCTTCTTCACGGCGCCGGGGTCGTAGGCGACGTTCCCCATGACCGCGGACCCGGTGATCCCGGAGACCTCGTCGTGGGTCTTGATGGTGGTGTCGAGAAGCTCGCGCAGCACCGCCGCTCCCAGCCCGAGCAGCAGGCCGAGGATGCCTGCGAGGGCGAGGTTGCGAAGCGGCTGAGGGGTCACCGGCGACTCCGGCACGGACGCCGGGTCGACGATCGTCGCCTTGATCGGCGCACTGGTCTTGCCGGTCGGCGTCTCCAGGTCGGTCACGAAGCCCGTGAGCTCCTCCGCGACGGCCTGCGTGAGCCGCTGCGCCGTCCGTGGGTTCGGGTCGGTGGTGGAGACTTCGAGGATGACCGTCTCCGGGACGACAGTGGCGGTGACCTTGTCCGACAGCTCGTTGGGCCGCATGTCGAGGCCGAGCCGGTCTATCACCCGGCTCGCGAGCTCCCGCCCGCTCGCGAGATCTGCGTACGACGTGACCCGCTGGGCAGAGAAGAGGCTGCCTTGGTACGCGTTTGCGCTGTCGTTCTGGGTGGTCGAGACGAAGAGCCGAGCGCTGGAGGAGTACTCAGGCGTCGTACGGAAGGTCACGAGAGCAGAGACGGCGAGGGCGACAACCACGCAGCCGACGATGAGCTTCCAT
>DASVBF010000353.1:0-14017 GCA_036375975.1 Nocardioidaceae bacterium
ACGATCACGCCCGCGGAGTCGGGGACGATGTCCTTGAGGAGGTTCTTGAGTCGGTTCCGCTCGGTGTCGGGGAGCTTGCGGGAGATGCCGCTGGTGGTCCCGTCCGGGACGTAGACCAGGAAGCGCCCAGGCAGGCTGATCTGGCTGGTCAGCCGGGCGCCCTTGTGACCGATCGGGTCCTTGGTGACCTGCACCAGCACGGTCTGGCCCGACTTGAGCACCTGCTCGATCTTCCGCGGGCTGCCGTTCTTGGCTCCGAGAGCGTCCCAGTTCACCTCACCGGCGTAGAGGACAGCGTTCCGGCCCTTGCCGATGTCGATGAAGGCCGCCTCCATCGAAGGCAGCACGTTCTGCACGCGGCCGAGGTACACGTTGCCGATCAGCGACGTCTGCGACTCGCGCGAGACGTAGTGCTCGACCAACACCTTGTCCTCGAGCACTGCGATCTGGGTGAGGTCCTGGCGCTGCCGGATCACCATGACGCGGTCGACGGACTCGCGCCGGGCGAGGAACTCGGCCTCGCTGACGATCGGAGCCCGGCGACGGCCCGCCTCACGGCCCTCGCGGCGACGCTGCTTCTTCGCCTCGAGCCGGGTGGAGCCCGTGACCGCCGTGATCTCGTCCTCGGCGTTGCGGGGCTTCCGGACCCGCGTCACGGTGTTGTCGTCGTCCCCGTTGCCATCGCCGGACTCCCCGGCGCGGCGGCGACGACGCCGGCGGCGCGTGCCGGTCGACGGGGTCTCCTCGCCCTCGTCGGCGCCGACTGCCTGCTCGGAGGTCTCTTCGGGACCTCCCTCGCCCTCGGCTTCCTCGGGGGAGCCGTTCTCGTCGCCTCCGCCTGGGCGACGGCGACGTCGGCCTCCGCGGCGACGACGCCGGCGCTCGCCCCCGCCTTGCTCCTCCTCGCCTCGGGCGGCCTCCCCGGCCTCCTCGGCCTGGGCCGCCGGCTCCTCGGCATCGGCCTTCTCGGCCTTCTCGGCCTTCTCGGGCTGCTCGCCACGCCCCTTCGCGGGCTTCTTGCCGCCCTTTCCGCCCTTCTTCTCCTGCTTCTCCGGCTTCTGGCGCTCCTCGGGCGCAGGGGCCTCTGTGGTCTCGGCGGCCTGCCCGGGCTCCGCCCCGGCGGGCGCCTCGGGACGTGTTGCGCGGCGCCGTCGGGTCACCACGGCCTTGGTCGGGTCGGGCGCCTGGAACAGGAGCGCGGTTGCCGGCGGTGGGGTGCCCGGCGCCTGCTCAGCAGTCTCGGCCGCGTCCGGCTGCGCCGACGTCCCCGGCTCGGCGTCCACCGGCGCGCTCGTCTCGGCGCCCAGGGTCTCGGACGCTGCGGCCTTCTTGGAGGTGCGCTTGGCGGCTGACTTCTTGGTCGTGCGCTTCGCGGTCTTTGCCGCGGGGACCTGCGCGGCCCCAGTTCCGGCCGCCGCTGTGGCCTCCGTCGCCGTGACGTCCGGGGCGGCGTCGGGTGCGGCGTCCGGGGCGGCGCCGCCCGGCGCGTCGCCGGCTGTTTGCCCATCCTCGGCCGCGGGTGCTTCGGCAACCTTCTTCGGAGCCCGCTTGGCGGCGGTCTTCTTGGCGGTGGCCTTCTTCGCCGTCGCCTTCTTGGCGGGGGACTTCTTCGCGACCTTCGTCGCGGGGGCGACGCTCTCATCGCCCGCGTTGCCCGGGTCAGCCGCGTCCACGGCGGGCTCAACGGACGGATCCGTCGGCGTATCGCCGCCCACGCGGGCGTCGGGCCGGCCCTCGGCGCCGCTCTGACCACCGTTGGTGGTCCGGCTGCTGTCGATCGCCTTCTCGTCGCTGTCCGCGGACGAGGCCGCGTCCGGGTTCTCTGCCGGGTTCTCTGCGTCGAGCATGTGCTCTCCTATGCCTCCCGGGACGCGTCGGGGACGGTCCACGCGGGAGCGTGTCAGTCGTCGTCCCGGTCGAACCGGCACGACGCAAGCCTGCGGTCGGGGCTCCACCCGGCGTGACCGCGGTCCGCGTTCCATCGCGTCGCAGCGGTCGAGCAAGGCTGGAGCTCGGCGACAACCTCCGAAGTCACTCGTCGCCCAGGGACCTTGTCGGGCCTGACCGCGGTCAGCAGTTCAACGGACCGAACCTGTCACCTTCGGTCACCCTGCGTCGCGGTCGGGCTCCAACGGATCCCCTACCGTGCCGGCCAGCGGATCGAGCGGACCCTGCGCCAGCCGCTCGTGCAAAGGAGCGGCGCCGACGTCGAGTCCGGCGACCTCGCGGAGTCCGGCGAGGATGTCGTCGGGTCTCACGGACGGAGTTCCGTGACGTAAGACCACGTCGAGTATCGCACACTCCGCGGCCGACACCTCGCCGACGTGTGAGGTGAGCGACACGACGGCGTCGCGGCAGTCGAAGGTGCGCATACCCTTCTTGGTCATCCGCTCGACGAGCACCTGGTCCGAGGCCAGGAACTTCGTCACGGCTTCGGCAGCTGCCGCGCCGGGCACCCCGGAAAGCCGAATCCGCCAGTGGCTGGCCTCGAGGCGGTCGGCAAGGCCCCCGCCACGGCTGACGACGACCTCGAGCACGTCGAGACCGTCTGGAAGCGCCTCGTCGAGTGCGGCGTGTACGGCGGCGGGGTCGACCTCCTGGGCAAGGGCGATCTCGAGGTACTCCGCCTCGCTGGCCGACCCGGTCGGCGCGGCGCCGGCGTAGGAGATCCGAGGATGCGGGTTGAAGCCCGAGGAGTAGGCCATCGGGATCCGAGCGCGGAAGACCGCCCGCTCGAACGCCCGCGAGAAGTCCCGGTGGCTGGTGAACCGGAGCCGGCCCCGTTTCGCGTAGCGGATCCGTAGCCGCTGGACGGGTGGGGCTTGCTGCTCGGGCTGATCGGGCACGGGCCCAACCCTACGGCCTGCTCACCCGCCCGCCTGCCGGGCCCGAGCCCGCATCAGCGGAGACGGGAAGCGATGGGTGACCTTGGCACCATCCAGCCAATCGGTGAGCCTGCCGGCCTCTTCCTCGAGTGCTCGCACGGCTTGGGTGTCCACGCTGTCGAGGAGCTCCACGACCACCTCGCCGGAGGGAGCCTGGTGCCAGCCGCCCACGATCCGCCCGTCCCACCACGCGGTGGGGCCGGCGTTGCCGTTCCTGTCGAACAGGTGCCCTCGGTGCTCGCCGAGGTACCAGTCTCGCTCGCTCCACCCCATCACGGTCGGGTCTAGCCCCGGGAGGAGGGCGGCCCAGGGCTCGACGGGATCTACCCGGTCCAGGTCGTCGGGCAACAGGAAGCCGCGCGGGCCCTCGAGGTCCACCTCCACCGCCCCCACGTCGCGTATTGCTCCCCGCACGGCACCCAGCGTCGACCCGAGCCACCACCGCAGGTCCTGCTCCGTCCCGGGCCCGAACGCGCGGAGCCACGCGCGCACCAGAGCCGCCAGCCCCTCCCGCTCCTCCGGGGGCCTGAGCTCCCGCCCTATCCAGGAACGCATCGACGACCAGCGCGGACGGGAGGAGGTCCATCCCCCGTCGTTCGACGCGCGCACGATCTCTCCGGCGGCGGAAAGGACCGTGAGCACCCGTGGGCCGACAGGGACCTCACCTCCCCAGGACCGCCCTTCGCCATAGCTGATGGTGCCGCGCAGCACAGGGAGCTCGTCCTTCAGCTGGGACCAGGTCGCCTCGCGCCCGCCGGCCAGAGCACCCATGACCGCCGCCGATGCCTCCTTCAGCCAGGCCTCGCCATCCTCGACCAACCCCGCCTTCTGCACCTCGCGGACGAGCCGCTTGCGCTCGGCGGTCGCCACCCGTCTGCTCGACCCGGCGATGGCCGCCTCGAGCGTTCCGACCGGGAAGACGAACAGCGTCCGCCGCATGGCGAGGTGCTTGACGAGGGCCCGACGGGAGTAGAGGGCCTGCTCCATCTCGACCACAGTCATGCCCGCCACCCGCGCCCACGCCGAGAGGTAGACAGTCACCGGGTCCGTCGCGTGCAGACACACCATCGAGGCCGCGGCCGACTCCACGTCGGGGGCCCGCTCGGCAGGTGCCAGGCGGTGCCGGCGTGCCAAGCGAGCCCGCCTCTCCGCAACAGGGACCGTCCGCACGGGTCCACACTAGGGGGCGCGGCCGACAGTCCCGGCAATGCCACATGGCCCGTGCACCGCGCGCCCTCGTGGCCGCGGAGGTGCCGCGAGCTGCCGCCGCGGCGACTCGTAGGGTGATGCGGTGACAGCGCACACCACGGCACAGCCGACCGAGGACACCCGATGGGAGCGGGTCCTCGTCCTGGTCGGCATCGTCGTGCTCGGCTTCAACCTGCGGCCGGCGGCCGTCAGCGTCGGCCCCGTCCTCGATGAGATCCGCGGCACTCTCGGCATGTCGGGGACGACTGCCGGGATCCTGACCACCCTCCCGGTGCTCGGCTTCGCGGCGTTCGGAGCCCTTGCGCCCGAGCTCGCGCGCCGCGCCGGCGTGCACCGTCTTACGCTGCTGTCCCTGGTCGCGGTCGTCGTGGGTCTGGGGGTCCGCGCCCGCACCGACCAGATCTGGCTCTTCCTCGTCATGTCGTTCGTCGCGCTCGCGGGAATGGCCACCGCCAACGTGCTCCTGCCACCCCTGGTGCGGCTGCACTTCCCGACCCGGGTGGGCCTGGTCACCGCGCTGTACACCACCTCGATGGCGATCGGGCTCACGTTCGCCTCGGTCCTGACGGTGCCGATCTCCGAGCAGCTCGGGTCGTGGCGCTGGGGTCTCGCCGCCTGGGCCGTCACCGCGGGTCTGGCAGCTCTCCCATGGCTGGGCCTGGTCCGTCACGACAAGTCACTCGCGGCGACCCCGCACACGGTCCGGCTACGCGACGTGGCTCGCACGCGCCTCGGCTGGGCGATGGCAGTCTTCTTCGGGCTCCAGTCCCTGCAGGCCTACTCGATCTTCGGCTGGTTCGCGCAGGTCTACCGGGACGCGGGCTTCTCCCCCTCGACCGCCGGCGTGCTCCTCGGCGTGATTACCGCGATGAGCATCCCGCTCTCGTTCGTGATCCCGTCACTCGCCGCACGGCTCCAGAACCAGACCTGGCTGATCCTGGCCCTCGGTGTCTGCTACCCCATCGGCTACGTCGGCCTGATCCTGGCTCCGGCCGGCGGCGCCTGGCTCTGGGCGATCCTGGTCGGCGCAGGTGCGAGCATCTTCCCGCTGGTGCTCACGCTGATCGGGCTCCGGGCGTGCACCGGCGAGGGCACGGCTGCGCTGTCCGGGTTCACCCAGTCCGTGGGCTACCTCATGGCCGCTGTCGGCCCCTTGGGCATCGGCGTTCTGTACGACGCGACGGGTGGATGGACCGTGCCGCTGTCGGTGCTGTGCGTCATCGTGCTCGCACAGATCGCGGCGGGGCTGCTGGTCGCGCGACCGGCGTACATCGAGGACTCGCTGCCGCCTCGCCGGATGGCCGACAGCTGACCCGCCGAACGACCTCGGCGCCCCCGACGAGGCGCTATGGCATCTCCCACCGACGACCTCGCGCTCCCTCGTCGGCATCACAGACGTCGGTCCTCGGGCAGCCATGCCGAGGCGCCTGCGTCAGACGACGGAGAGCGGTAGCAGCTTCTGGCCGGTGGGGCCGATCTGGATCTCGGTGTCCATCTGGGGACAGACCCCGCAGTCGTAGCAGGGTGTCCACCGGCAGTCCTCGACCTCGACCTCGGAGTCCGGGTCGATGGCGTCCTGCCAGTCCTCCCACAACCAGTCGCGGTCGAGTCCGGAGTCGAGGTGGTCCCAGGGAAGCACCTCGGAGTACTCACGCTCGCGAATGGTGTACCAGTCGAGGTCCACGGGGGTGTCGACCAGCGCCCTCTTCGAGGCCTCCACCCAGCTCTCGAAGGAGAAGTGCTCGCTCCAGCCGTCGAAACGCCCGCCGCCGCGCCAGACCTCCTCGATGATCCCTCCCACGCGACGATCGCCGCGCGAGAGCAGCCCTTCGATGATGCCCGGGCGACCGTCGTGGTAGCGGAACCCGATCGCGCGGCCGTACTGCTTGTCGGCCCGGACCATGTCGCGCAGCTTCCTCAGCCGCTCGTCGGTGGTCGCGTGGTCGAGCTGGGCGGCCCACTGGAACGGCGTGTGCGGCTTCGGGACGAAACCGCCGATGGACACCGTGCAGCGGATGTCCTTGCGACCGGACACTTCTCGCCCCTTGGCGATCACCTTCTTGGCGAGCTGGCCGATCTCGAGCACGTCCTCGTCGGTCTCGGTCGGCAGACCGCACATGAAGTAGAGCTTCACCTGACGCCATCCATGGGAGTACGCCGTGGCGACGGTGCGGATCAGGTCCTCCTCGGTGACCATCTTGTTGATCACCTTGCGCATCCGCTCCGACCCGCCCTCGGGCGCGAAGGTCAGGCCCGACCGGCGTCCGTTGCGGGACAGCTCGTTGGCCAGCGTGATGTTGAACGCGTCGACGCGAGTCGAGGGAAGCGACAGCGACACGTTCGACCCGGCGTACCTGTCCGCGAGGCCCTTGGCGACCTCGCCGATCTCGGTGTGGTCGGCGCTCGAGAGCGAGAGAAGACCGACCTCCTCGAAGCCGGACTTGCGGATGCCGTTCTCGACCATGTCCCCGATCGTGCTGATCGAGCGCTCCCGCACCGGGCGGGTGATCATGCCCGCCTGGCAGAACCTGCACCCACGCGTGCAGCCACGGAAGATCTCCACGGAGAAACGCTCGTGGACCGTCTCGGCGAGCGGCACCAGCGGCTTCTTCGGGTACGGCCAGGCGTCGAGGTCCATCAGGGTGTGCTTGTGCACCCGCCACGGGACGCCGGAGGTGTTCGGGGCGACCCGCTTGATGCGGCCGTCGGGGAGGTACTCGACGTCGTAGAACTTCGGGACGTACACCGCGCCCGACACGGCGAGGCGGTACAGCAGCTCGTCGCGGGGCGAGCGGCCGGCCAGGCCGGGGCGGCCCTCCTGCTTCCACTCCCGGATCACCGCGGAGATGGCCAGGACGATCTCCTCGCCGTCGCCGAGAACCGCCGCGTCGACGAAGTCGGCGATCGGCTCGGGGTTGAACGCCGCGTGCCCACCGGCGACCACGATCGGGTCCTCCTGACCCCGCTCCCGGGCGTGCAGTGGCATGCCGGCGAGGTCGAGGGCGGTGAGGAGGTTGGTGTAGCCGAGCTCGGTGGCGAAGGAGACACCGAGCACGTCGAAAGCACGCACCGGCCGGTGGTTGTCGACCGTGAACTGCGGGATGCCGTGCTCCCGCATGGTTCGCTCCATGTCGGGCCACACGGAGTAGGTCCGCTCAGCCATGATCCAGGCGCGCTCGTTGAGCACCTCGTACAGGATCTGGACGCCCTGGTTGGGCTGACCGACCTCGTAGGCGTCGGGGTACATCAAGGCCCAGCGGACCTCGACCTCGTCCCACTGCTTCAGCGTGGCGTTGAGCTCGCCACCGACGTACTGGATCGGCTTCTGCACCGACGGCAGCAGCGGCTCGAGTCGCGGGAAGAGTGACTCGGCGTGTGGCGCGGGCATGCAAGAACCTCTCGGAAAAGGTCGGGGGACCTCAACAGGGTACGACGGACCGCGGCGAGGTTCTAACCGCGGCGACGGCTTACTGGGTCTCGGCGAGCTCTCGCAGGGCTGCCTCGGCGGAGGCGAGCTCCTCGCGGGCGAGCGCAATCAAGTCGCACAGGCCCTGGGCGCCGAACCGGTTGCTGATGTTGTGGACGGCCTCGCTGATGATCGGGTCGATGTCGGCCGAAGGGGTCTTGGGCTCAGTCATCCCGACATACTGACCGCTCGGCACGCCGCGGTCCAGACCTTGACCCCGCGTGTCCGGGCCAGTGCATCTGCCCCTTGACCTCGGGGGCAACTGGCCTATGACTGGAGACGGGGGTGCCACGGTCTCAGAGACGGGGAGGTAGCGGACGTGAGCGTAGTACACGTGCTTCGGGGAGGATCGATGCCTCGAGGGCCGACCAGCGAGAGCGTGGCCAGACGGGTGGCCGAGGTAGGCGGCATCGGCGCGGTCGGGGAGGTCCGCAACGGGCCGCAGACAACCACCGGCTGGCACACGCACGGAGACCACACTGCATGCGTATACGTGGTGGAGGGGCAGGTCCTGCTCGAGTGGGGGCCGGGCGGTGAACACTCGGTGCAGCTGGGTCCCGGCGACTTCTACGTCATCTCGCCGAGGACCATCCACCGCGAGAGCAACCCCGGACCTGGCGAGAACTGCTGGGCAGGATTCCTCATGGGCTCCGGGCAACAGGTGGTGAACGTCGACGGGCCCGAGCCGGCCCGCGTGCGGGAGGCGCTGTAGGGCGGTCCCGGCGGAGCTGCCGTGCGTCATGGAGTTGCAGAAGAATGCAAATGCATACTCCTGCAGGTCCCGAACCCTTTGCTTCCCCGTGCCATGGACGCACCATAAGAGCAGTACCGAGCGCAGTGCGACACGGTGCCGAGGGAGTCGCCGGAGACCTCAGGCTGACGGCAGGCGCTTCATCACCGCGTCGCGACGGAACCTTGCGAGGGGCAGCAGCCTTACGCAGGAACTGTCCCCAGGTACCAATCTCGGGACTGGGCGCGGGATCCGGCGGTCACCGCCTCGGAGCAGGGGACGTGGCGGTGACCGCTTCCTCGCACCCTCACTCCGCTGCCGCCCAGCGTGCGTCGCGTCCGAATGCCGCCAACAGGTCTGCCTGAGGGTCGCCCGAGGACGAGCCGTGCGGCCCGATGACTCCCGCGGCCCGATAGAGCACCTCACGCTCGGAGAACCAGCCCGCCACCTCGGCGACCAGGTCGGGGTCCATGTGGGTGTCGCCGCCGGTGGCCACGGCAAGGTCCCACCCGTGCACCAGGTGGTCGGCGGCGAGCTGGCGGAGGTACTCGTCGAGCTTCTCGTCGCCGTAGGACAGGTGCACCACCGTGTCAGGAGATGCCTCCTCCGCCACCTCAGTCGCCTGGCTCGCCGCCCGGTGGCTCACCTCCATGGGCTGGTCGCCCAGCACGTCGCCGTCGAAACGGTCGCCGACCTCCTCGATCGTGCTGCCATGGATCAGCGGGACCGCCCAGAGCTCCTCGCCGACCACGTGGTTGACCAGGTCGCGGACCGTCCAGCCCTGGCAGGGCGTTGGCGCTGACCACTGTTTCTCGTCGACCCCAGAGACGCAGGACTCCCAGTAGTCGACGGTTCGACGATGCAGGACGGCGGCATCCACGGTGACCTCCTGTGCTCGAGCACCCCCGCGCTCCCAGAGTCCTCCGGCGGGGCGGGCGCGTCCATACGGCCATTCCGGGCAGTCGCGCACGATCAGAGCAAGCCGGCGCGCAACGCCGCCCGCGCCTGGAGCACCCACCAGTCCAGGTCGTCGCGCTCGCGCTCCCGGATGGCCGGATCGGGGTGCTCCGACGCGTCAAGGGCCTTGTTCCACCCCAGCCACACCGTCGCTCCGAGCAGCGCGAGGCGCATCGAGGGCTCGTGGTACGCCGCTCCGGCTGCCTCGGCATAAACCTCGATGACCTCCTCACGGCTCAGGTCGGTGAGTGAGGCGCACCCCGCGACGAAACGGGCCACGTCCACCGCCGCCGGAGCCTCGGAAGTCATGCTCCAGTCGACGAGCACGAGCGTGTCGGGGTCCACGGCCATGTTGACGACCACGAAGTCCCCGTGCACGAGGGTGCAGGGACAGCCTCGCAACGCGTCCACGAGCGGTGCGGGGCGCTCGAGCAGGGCGAGAACGGGGCGGGCGACGTCCTGGGGCGCCAGCTCCTCGAACAGCTGCCACCCTCTGGTCGCCAGCCGTGGCAGCACGCTCGGGCCGTCGAGGTGGGCCTTCATGCGCCGGGGCGAGAACATGCTGAGGAAGTCGCAGATCGGGGTCAGTGCGGGCCGCCACGCGTCGAGAGGAACCCGTGCGTACGCCCGATGGACGTCCGCCAGCCGGCGCAGGATCCAGCGACAGCGGTCGTCGTCGAGGCGGTCGTCCCAGGTGAGCATCCGGTCAGCGAGGTCCCGCATCACGACGGTTGCGCCGTCTGGCTCTCCCCACCCTCCGAGGATGGCGTGCTCGACGTGCTCGGGCAGGTGCTCGAGCACGCCCGCGGCCCAGAGTGCGTACTCGCGCGCCAAGGCGTCGTGGGTCAGTTGCATCAGCAGGTCGGTCGCCGGCCTCAGCCGCTTCACCACGACCGTGCTGCCGTCGTCGAGCAACCAGCGTTCCAGCGTCGCGCCGGACTTCCCGACGTGAGCGGTCAGCGGGCTTCTGTGTACGACGCGGTCCTCGAGCTCGATCCGGCGCACGATGCATCACCGTCCCACCGGCAGCGTAGGGCTAGAAGCGCGACCGGACCAGGCGGCTCCGCGCCACGCCGAGGCCCATGGACCGGTCGGTCCGCAGGTGGATGTTCTGCAGCAGGCCGATCGCCATCAGGCCGGCGAACATCGAGGAGCCGCCGTACGACACGAGGGGAAGCGGCACCCCGGTCACGGGCATGATCCCCAGGCACATCCCGATGTTCTGGAACGCTTGGAACCCGAACCAGCAGGCGATGCCGCCGGCAGCGAGGCGGCCGAACAGGTCGTCGGCGCGGGAGGAGATGGTGAGCGCCCGCCACAGCACGACACCGAGCAACGAGATCAGCACCGCCGAGCCGACCAGACCCAGCTCCTCCCCCGCCACAGTGAAGATGAAGTCGGTGTGCTGCTCGGGAACGAACCCCGCCTTCGTCTGGGAGCCGTGGAAGAGGCCCTGACCGAGGACGCCGCCGTTGCCGATCGCGATGCGCGCCTGCTCCGTGTTGTAGCCCGCACCCCGCGGGTCGAGGCCAGGGTTCGTGAAGGCCAGGAACCGGTCCACCTGGTAGGACTTCAGCACGCCGGCCCGGACCGCCACCACCGCCCCGACCACGGCGCCTCCGGCGAGCCCGGCCAGCCAGCGCCGAGGCGCACCGGAGATGGCCACGACACCGAACACCGTCGCCGAGAGCACGAGCATCGTGCCGAGGTCGGGCTGAAGCAGGATCAGCGCAGCGGGGAGCCCGGCGATCGCCAGCATGCCCAACACGTCGAGGTGGCCGACCTCACGCTGCTTCCAGGACCCCTCCGTGCGTTCGGCGACGAGCAGCGCCATGCCGATGACGACCGCCAGCTTGGCGAACTCCGCGGGCTGGATGGACATGCCGCCCACCATGAGCCAGGAGCGGGAGCCGTTGATCGTGGTCCCCATGGCGAGGACGAGCACGAGGCCGCCCACCGACGCGGCGTACACCAGTGGTGCGAGGATGCGCACCCAGCGATGGTCGGTGGCGATGATCATCACCCCCAGCACCACGCCGATCGCGATGTTGACCAGGTGCTTCTTGAGGTACGACTCGGGATCGCCGGCGGTGAGGGCCTCACGGTGCACAGTCGCCGACCACACGAGCAGCGTGCCGACGACGAGCAGCCCTGCCACGGCAAGCATGAGC
Source organism: Nocardioidaceae bacterium (assembly GCA_036375975.1). Lineage (GTDB taxonomy): Bacteria > Actinomycetota > Actinomycetes > Propionibacteriales > Nocardioidaceae > Nocardioides_C. The sequence continues at coordinate 11,419 of DASVBF010000353.1, forward strand.
AGCCAGTCGAGGCGCGGCACCCGTGCGCGACTGGCCCCCTCGATGCGCGGGGTCCGGGGCCGGGTCGTCGGCGCGATCGTCATCGGCGGTGTCTCCCGTCGTTCCTGCGCCGACGGTGCGGCTCGTGGGGTGCGAGTGCCTTCTCCGCCTGTGCCGGCGGGAGGATCTCGCCGTCCTCGGCGAACACCGGGAGCCCCGAGGGCGGCTTGGCCCCGGGCAGGATCGAGCTGTCCTTCCTCACGTCGGTCCCGCGGATGCCGTAGAGGCTCTCCCAGATCTTGCGCACGGCCGGTCCGGAGGTGCCCGAGCCGGTGCCGCCCTGGGTGACCATCATCACGACGACGTAGCGCTTGTCGTAGGACGCGACCCAGGAGGTGCTCTGCTTGCCGTAGACCTCGGCGGAGCCGGTCTTGGAGCGGATCTTCACCTTGTCGAGAGGGAAGTCGATCATCCGCCACGCCATCGTGCCGGTCTTCGCGGTGTTGAGGAGGGCGCGGTCGATGTAGGCCAGGTCGCTCTTGGAGACCTTGACCCGGGAGGCCTTCTTCGGAGGGATCCTCTCGATGACCCGCCCTCGGGGGTCGACGATCGCCTTGGCCACGCGCGGCTCCCACAGGGTGCCCCCGTTGGAGAGAGCGGCGTACGCACGGGCGAGCTGGAGCGGCGTAACGATCGTGTCGCCCTGGCCGATGGAGAAGTTCACGGCGTCACCGGCGCGGTAGGCGTACCCCTCGACGCAGAACTCCCGGGCGAACACGTGCAGGAAGTCGTAACCGGGCTTCTTGCCGACCTTGCAGTAGTAGTCCTTGTTGGCCTTCCAGTAGGCGAGCTTCCACTTTCGGTCCGCGATGCGACCGCTTGCCTCGCCGGGGATGTCGACGCCGGTCTCCTTGCCGAAGCCGAACTGCTTGGCCTCGTTGACGAGGGGGTCCTTGGCGTTCACGTCCGCCTCGTCGCTTCCGTACTTCTGCCAGAAGTGGTAGCCGACGCGGTAGAAGAACGTGTCGCAGGAGAGCGAGAGGGCGCGGTCGAAACCCATCATCCCGTACGACGCCGACTCGTAGTTCTTGAACACCCGGTTGCCGACCAGAAGGGAGGAGGAGCAGTCGAGCTGGGTGTTCTGGCTGAACCCGTGGGAGAGGGCCCCGGCGGTCATGATCGGCTTCCAGGTCGAGCCCGGCGCGAACTGACCTTGCGTGGCCCGGAACAGTAACGGGGTGCCCGCCTTCTCGGAGTAGAGGTGCGCGAGCTCCTTGCTCTTGATGCCGCCCACCCAGACCGACGGGTCGTAGGTGGGCTGTCCCGCCATGGCCACGACCCGACCGTCGGTGGCGTCGAGTACGACGGCGGCTCCCGACTCGGCCACGTAGTTCTTGCCGGAGACCGGGTCGAAGGTGTGGCGGGCGGTGAGGATCGTCTTGCGCAGCTGGTGCTCGACGACGGACTGCACCCGGGCGTCGATGGAGGTGACCAGCGTGTCCCCGGGGCGGCCCCGCACCTGGCCGGACCCTCCGAGGACGCGACCCATGCTGTCGACGGCGACGCGCTTGTAGCCGGGGCGGCCGCGGAGGTACTTGTCGTACTCCTTCTCGACCCCGGCCCGACCCACCACGGAGGCGCCGTGCACGGAGGTGTCACCGTCGGCCTTCGCCTCATCGAGCTCCTCCTCGGTGATCGGGCTGAGGTACCCGAGCAGGTGCGCGGCGTTGATGCCGAACGGCGAGGGGTAGGCGCGCACGCTCGTCGACTCGGCGAGCACCGCGGGGTAGTCCTCGCTCTGCTCCTGGATCGACACCGCGATCTGCTGCGGCACGTCCTCGGCGACCGGCACCGGCTGGTACGGCGAGCCGTTCCAGCACGTCCCGGCCAGCGACCCCGGCTCCCCGCACAGCAGGGTGCGGGCCTTCACGTCCTTGTACGACGAGCCGACCGCCCGTGCGACCCGTCGCAGGACGGCGTCCTGCTGCTCCTCGTCCATCTTCTTGAGAAGCGTGCGGTCCACCGTCACGACCCAGGAGGTGCGGTTCGCGACGAGGGGTCGCCCCATGTCGTCGACGATCAGCCCGCGGGCGGGCTGCACGACCAGCTCGCGCACGGACTGCTCCGCGGCCTGAGCCTGGTAGGCCTCACCGCCGAGGACCTGGAGGTACCACAGCCGCGCGAACAGGGTGACGAACAACGACAGCACGATGGCCTGCACGACGACCAGGCGCAGCCGGCTCCGCTGCCTCGCGCTCGCGCGCACCCGCGGAAGACGGTCTCGACCCGTCATCAGTACGCCACCTGGTGCGGCTCCAGACCGCGGAACACCCTCATCGCCAACGGCAGGACGAACGGGGTCAGGAGGACGTCGTACAGCACCGCGGTCGGAACCACCGCGAGGGCCTCGGTCACGGAGAGCCCCGGGTCGGAGATCACCATGCCGCTCAGCGCGAAGACCGAGGTCCCGACGAAGGATGACGCGGCCACCGTGACGACCGCCGCCAGCGCCGAGGTCCGAGCGTCATGGCGCACCCGGCCGGCGAGGTAGCCCACCAGGACCAGAGCCAGCGCCCAGCGCCCGGCGACATGGTCCGCGGGCGGGGCGAGGTCGATGGCG
>DASVBF010000367.1:0-4418 GCA_036375975.1 Nocardioidaceae bacterium
AGATCGTCGGCGCCGCCCCCGAGACGGAGGCCATCGCGGCGACGGTGTCGGACGCACACGGCGTGGTGTTCGTGCCGGCCCTCACCGGCCTGGGCGCCCCCGACTGGGACCCGCACGCACGGGGGCTGATCATCGGGATCACCAGAGGTACGACGCGTGCCCACATCGTCCGGGCGACGCTGGAGGCGATCGCCTTCGAAGTGCGGGACGTGATCGAGACGCTCCCCGACCGCACCTCGATGACGACGCTCATGGTCGACGGAGGCGCGAGCGCGAACAACCTGCTCTGCCAGATCCAGGCCGACCAGCTCGGCGTACCCGTCGAACGTCCCAAGATCGTGGAGACGACCGCCCTCGGGGCAGCGTTCCTCGCCGGTCTCGGCACCGGCGTGTGGGGATCGACCGACGAGCTGAGGGAGACCTGGCACCTTGACCGGCGGTTCGAGCCGAAGGGGGATCGGGCGGAAGTCGACGCCGCCCATGCGAGGTGGCGCAATGCCGTGGAGCGATCCAAAGCCTGGGCGTGACCGACGCGGTCCCCTCTCCCGCCGGCCGGCTCAGCGAAGCGCGTTCAGCGCCTTCCGAGCTTGCTCGACGGCCCGACGCGCAGCCTCGACGGACTCCTCCTCAGAATCCCGGGCGTCCTCGGCCTCGCTGAGCTCGTCCTCGTTCGCCTCGATCCGCTGCTCGAGCTCCGCCACGCGTCGGCGCAGCTCCTCCAGCTCTGACTGGAGCTGAAGGCCCTTCGCCTCGCGCTTCTCCACCTTGCGCCGGGCCTTCTCGAGCCTGCGTTCCGCCGAGGACTGCTCGCCCTCGGCCTGCGCGAGCTCCTTCTCCGCGTCCTCGATGGCGCGGGAGTTGTCCTCCACGACGGTGAGGTCGGCCTTCTCGGGCTCTGCCGGTGCCTTCTTCGCGCGGGGTGCCGGCGCCCGTCGTACGACGGTCTCTCCCAACGCGCTGGGGATTGCCACGGAGTCGACCACGTCCGCCGCCTCCGTGCCTGTCACGGAGAGCGGCTTGACGAGCATCCCGGTTCCCACCGCCTTGGCGGCATCCTCGTCGACCATCGCGGCGTGCAGTGTGTCCTCCACCTGCGCCGCGACCGACTCGCTGACCTTCTCACCGAGATCTGACGCAAGCGACCGCGCCCGACGGGTCACGGCTGCAGTCAGCTGGCGGCGCTGGCGGCCTAGCTGCCGCAGCTCGTCCCCGGCCATGGATGTCTGAGCCTCCCGAAGCGCAGCCCCGAGCTCGAGGACCTGCTGGACCTGGTCGGAGTCGTGGCGCACGAGCATGTTGACGACCCAGGCCGCGATGCTGGGTTTCCCCAGCTGCTTGACCTGCGCCGAGAGCTCGCGGTCGCCGTCCTTCCTGGCTTCGGTGGCGAGTGCGTTGCGTCGCGCAACGAACTCCTCGGGCAGCAGCGAGTACAGCTCGTCCGCCGCCGCCGTCAGGTCCACGCCTCTGAGCATACGGAGGCGCGCCCCGGTCACACTGGAACCATGACTGGATCGGCCGCACCCTTTCGGAGCTGCCCCTGCGGCAGCGGCCGACCTTACAGCGCCTGCTGCGGACCTCTCCATGACGGTGGGAACGCGGAGACCGCCGAGGCCCTGATGCGGGCCCGGTACTCCGCCTACGCCCTCGGTGAGCTCGGCTACGTCTTCCGGACCTGGCACCCCGGCACCCGTCCGGACCGTGTCTCCCCCACACCGGGCCTGACGTGGACCGGCCTGGAGATCATCCGGAGTGCCGACGGCGGCGCGTCGGACGCCACGGGAGAAGTCGAGTTCGTCGCGCGCTACCGAAGCTCCGGCGTGGTGCAGGAGATGCACGAGACGAGCAGGTTCGAGCGGCGAGGCGGCCGCTGGGTGTACGTCAGCGGCGACGTCACCTAGTGCGGTCGGGACGGCTACCAGTGCGGACGGGAGGGCTACCGCTCGAGGTAACCGTCCCGGATCGCGGTGGCGAGGGTCGGTGCGAGCGGCAGGCGAGGGATGAGGGTCGCCTGGAACGCGTGGTAGGTGTCCGGCTTCCCGTTCCAGACCACGCCGCTGAGGCGGTTGTGGGGATCGAGCTCGTGCCGCCACGACCCGAGGTCCTCGTCGATGAAGACGGTTGCGATGTGGTCCCACCAAGTGCGGTACCAGTCGTCGTACGTCGACTCCCCGGTCGCCTTGGCCAGCGCGGCCGCGGTCGCTGTCGCCTCGGCCGCGACCCAGTGCATCCGCTCCCGGACGACGGGTCGTCCCTGCCAGTCCACCGTGTAGACGAAGCCGTCGGCGCCGTCGACGGCCCACCCCTCTCGGACGGCGGCGACGAAGAGCGCTCGGGCGTCCTCGAGCAGCCAGGAGGGGGCTGCCTCACCCAACGCCGCCCTCAGGTGTAGGGCCAGCCGCGCCCACTCGAGCCAGTGTCCGATGGTCGCCCCGAACGGGCGGAAGGGATGAGCCGGCGTCTCGCGGTTGTAGCCGAGGACGGGCGCCCAGGTGCTGTCGAAGTGCTCCGGGATCCGCCACTCGTTGCCCCGAGCGAGGTCGTGCACGACGCGGGTCACGATCCGACGCGCACGTTCGCGCAGGGTCTGGTCGCCGGTGGCGTCCGCCGCGGCGAGGAGCGCCTCGACGGTGTGCATGTTGGCGTTGACGCCGCGGTAGTCGTCGAGCACCGAGAAGGTCTCGTCCCACTCCTCGACGACCATCCCGTACTTGTCGTCCCAGAAGCGCTCGAGCAGCACCTCGAGCGCGTCGTCGAGGAGCTTCCGACCCCTGGCATGACCAGCGGTGGCGGCGCTGGATGCGGCGATGACGACGAAGGCGTGCTCGTAGGCGGTCTTGCTCCGGGATACAGGACCGTCTGCGGCGACTTCGGCGTACCAGCCGGAGTTCACGTGGTCACGGAACCGACCGGTCAGCGCGTCGAGACCGTGCTCCACCAGGGGTCCGCAGCCCGGCTGCCCCATGAGCTCGCCGAGCGCGAAGACATGGGTCATGCGGCAGTTCACCCACAGCGGGAGCGGCCGGTCGAGGTCAGGGCGACCGGCTCCGTCGAGCCACGCGAAGCCGCCAGTGGGATGCCGCGAGGCTCGGCTGAACCGGAGCAGCCGGTCACCTTCCTCCTCGAGCCAGCGGAGGTGGCCTGGGTTCGAGAGCCATGACGTCATCGGCGTGTGTCCCCGTTCACCTGTCTCACGATAGGGGTCTGGCCCGGATCAGACGAACGAGCGCAGTCGGGTCAGGCCTCGTCGAGTCCCTGCTCGATCGCGTAGCGCACGAGCTGCACCCGGTTGTGCATCTGCAGCTTCCGGAGGGTGTTCTGGACGTGGTTCTGCACCGTCCGGTGAGACAGGACCAGCCGGTCGGCGATCTGCTTGTAAGACAGGCCCTTCGCCACGAGCCTGAGCACCTCGGTCTCCCGGTCGGTCAGTCTCGGCGTCTCAGCAGTCGCCGCGGGAGCGTCGGAGAGCCGGCGGTACTCCCCCAGCACGAGTCCCGCGAGTCCCGGCGTGAAGACGGTGTCGCCGCGGGCGACGCGGCCGACCGCGGCGATCAGCTCCTCGCGGGAGGCGGACTTCACGAGGTAGCCGGTTGCGCCGGCCTTCACCGCGTCCAGCACGTCGTTCTGCTCACCCGAGGCCGACAGGATCAGAACCCTGACGGTCGGGTCCGCCTTCACCAGGGCGGCCGTCACCTCGACGCCTGTCGGGGCCGGGATCTGCAGGTCCAGCACGACGACGTTCGGTCGGGCCGCCGGTGCGCGGTTGAGGGCGTCCGTCCCGTTGGCCGCTGTCGCGACGACGTCGAAGCCAGCCGTCTGGAGGTCGCGGGCGACGGCGTCTCGCCACATCGGGTGGTCGTCGACCACCATGACCCGGACCGGGCTGTCCTCCACGCCGCCTCCATCGTTGCCGTGAAAGGCAGGCTACCGACGCCCGTCGGTCCGCACGTAGCGTCCACGCCGGTGGACGAGCGGCTCGTGCTCCTCCCCCAGCTCCACGCGCCGCTCCACCGCCAGGACATCCCGACGGCGGGAAGTCAAACGGCCGAAAGGCTCATCAGGTCAAATTGCTCGTTTCCACCCATACCGACGTAGACGAGCCGTACCGTTCCTGCAAAGGCGCTGAGCCGACCAAAGGCCGATGACGGGACTGCCTTGATCGAGAGACCAGCATGGGGGAAGCGTGACCGAAGTGCGAGTGACCCTCGTGCTGCCCTGCCTCAATGAGAGTGCGGGGTTGCGAACACTCATGGGCGCCCTTGAGAAGGCTTTCTCACAGACACCCCATCTGACAGTGACCGCATTATTCGTCGATGACGGCAGCACCGACGACACTCAGCGCGTGCTCCAGCGATTCGCGTCGAGAATCCGCTACGTCTATCAGAACAACCGCGGGTTGTCGGCCGCCAGAAATACGGGAA
>DASVBF010000016.1:0-3261 GCA_036375975.1 Nocardioidaceae bacterium
CTGAAGGAGACCAAGGCCAAGAAGGTCGTCTCCACCTGTGCGCACTGCTTCAACACCCTGAAGAACGAGTACGCCCAGTTCGGCGTCGAGCTCGAGGTCGTCCACCACACCCAGCTGCTCAACCGCCTGGTGCGCGAGGGCAAGCTGACCCCGGTGCCGACCAACGGCGCGCCGAAGCGGACGCTCACCTACCACGACCCGTGCTACATCGGTCGCCACAACCAGGTGTACGAGCCGCCGCGTGAGCTGCTGAACGTCATCCCCGACGCTGAGCTGAAGGAGATGCCGCGCAACAGCGAGCGCTCGTTCTGCTGTGGCGCCGGCGGTGCGCGCATGTGGATGGAGGAGACGATCGGGGAGCGGATCAACGTCAACCGCACCACCGAGGCCGTCGAGACCGGCGCCGACCAGATCGCGGTCGGCTGCCCGTTCTGTCGCGTGATGCTCTCCGACGGCCTCACCGCGATGCAGGCCGACGGGTCTGCCCGCGAGGAGGTCGAGGTGCTCGACGTCGCCCAGATGCTGCTGGCGTCCGTGAAGGGCGAGAGTCGTACGCCGGTCGCCGCCGGCGTCTCCGCCAAGGCCGAGCCGGCCAAGGGCGACGTCACCCAGACCACCAGCACGGTGACCAAGACCGAGGAGGTCGGCGCAGGGGCGGGAGCCGCAGCGCAGTCGGGCTCGTTGTTCGACAGCGCTCCTGCCACGGAGGAGGCCGAGAAGCCGAGTACGACGGGCGGCGGCTCGCTGTTCGACACGCCCGCTCCGGCCGAGCCCGAGGCGCCGAAGGCCGAGCAGCCCGCGCCCGAGCCCGAGCAGCCAGCAACCAAGCAGGAGAGCTCGCTCGGGTCCGGATCCCTGTTCGACACGCCCGCTCCGGCCGAGCCAGAGGCCCCCAAGGCCGCGGAGGCAAAGGCCGAGCCCAAGGCCGAGGTGAAGACCGAGCAGCCGAAGACCGAGGAGGAGCCCGCGAAGCCGGCCCAGGCCGACCTCGGGTCGGGCGGCTCGCTCTTCGACGTCGCACCCGCCGAGACCGCGGCGCCGAAGGCCGAGCCCCAGGCCGTGGAGGCCAAGACGGAGGCTGCGCCGTCCACCGAGGCACCGAAGGGGGACGCCAAGGCCGAGGTCAAGACCGAGGAGCCGTCGAAGCCTGCCCAGGCCGATCTCGGGTCGGGCGGGTCCCTGTTCGACATCGCGCCGAGCGAGTCGGAGCCCGCTGCCAAGGCCGAGCCGAGCCAGCCGGAGGCACCCGCGGCCCAGGAAGCCCATCCCGAGGCACCCGCGACCGAGGAGGCTCCGGCGGAGGAAGCCCAGGCGGAGGAGGCACCGGCGACGGAGGCCCAGGAGCCGAAGGCCGAGACGGAGAAGCCGAAGGCCACCGAGAGCGACTCCGAGCCGGTCGCCTCGGGTGAGACGCATGAGCCCAAGAAGGGCGGGATCGAGGAAGGCAAGTCGCTCTTCGACCTGTAGCAGCCGCCTGACCTCCGTACGAACGGGCCGTTCCCACGCCGGGAGCGGCCCGTTTCGCTCTTCCCGGCACCCGGCACCCGACACCAGCCGGCGACATCGCCCTGACGCCACCGACGGCACCCATCTGACGTCGGAAACGCTTGACATGACATCATCGTGATGTCATTGTGGTGCACATGGACATCACCCCGTACGTCGAGAGCCTCCGCCGAGACCTCGCCGCCGCTGCGGAAGCCGGAGGCGCGGAGGCCAAGGCGGCAGCCGAGCGGCTGGCACTCGCTCTCGACCCCGCGATGCGGCTCGCGCTGATGGAGGCACTCGCCCAGGCAGCCGCAGAGATCACCAGCGAGCTCCCGGCCGGGTCGGTCGACGTTCGACTGCGCGGCCGGGAGCCCGAGCTCGTCGTCGACGTGCCGACCATGCCGCTCACGGCGCAGGCCCCGTCCGGGCCTTCCGGTCCGGAGAGCGACGAGGAGGACGAGGACAGCACGATCGCCCGGATCACCCTCCGCATCCCCGAGTCGTTGAAGGCCAAGGCCGAGGAGCTGGCCGCGCGGAGTGGTCACTCGCTCAACACCTGGCTGGTCACCACGATCCGCAACGCCACCCGCGAGCGCGTGGTCGACGTCGACATCGACCTGACGAGCATCCCCTTCTTCGACGACAGGCCAGGAGGCCATGGCCGGCGCGCCGGCCGCAGGATGACCGGCTGGGTCTGACCCGGCTACCCGAGAGACACCCACGAGGCCGACCGGCCGAGCCGGCTCGGTTGGCCGAGCACACCCTGGAGACACCATGCAAGAGACATTCCACACCCCCCAGCCGATCTCGTTGTACGTCGAGATCGGAGCCGGTCGAGTCACGGTCGACGCGATCGAGACCACCGAGACGCACGTGCGCGTCGAGGGACCCGACGCGGATCTCGTGACGGTCGACCAGCGTGACGGCGAGGTCGTGGTCAGCGGACGCCCCCGGCGCACGGGCTTCTTCGCGACCACGAGCGAGCTCGACGTCACCGTCACCCTCCCCCTCGACAGCGACCTCGCGACGAAGGTCGGGTCGGCCGACCTCGTCGCCACCGGGAGGTACTCCTCCGCGCGCATCAAGAGCGGCTCCGGAGACGTCAGGCTGGCCGAGCTGACCGACAACGCGGTCGTGGACACCGGCTCCGGGGACGTGGAGATCGAGAGCGCCCTCAGCAACCTGCGCGTCAAGGCCGGGTCGGGGAACGTGACGATCGGACGGGTCGCCGGCTCCGTCGTCGTCTCCGCCGGCTCCGGCACGGTCCAGGTCGGCTCCACCGAGGCCACGGCCGCGTTGAAGTCCGGGTCCGGCAACGTCGCGGTCAAGGAGGCCCACACCGACCTGTCCGCGGTGACCGGATCGGGCGATGTCTTCGTAGGGAGCATCCGACGAGGCGCCTTGAAGGCGAAGGCCGCGTCGGGGGACATCCACATCGGCGTCCCTGCCGGCATCCCCGTCTGGACCGACATCAGCTGCGTCACCGGATCGGTCCGCTCGGACCTCCAAGGCGCAGGACAGCCCGAACAGGGGCAGGACTACATCGAGATCCGGGCGACCACGGTCAGCGGCGACATCCAGCTCGCCCAGCTCTGACCAAGCTCGCACGGTCGACCCCGTCGACCCCCGTCACAGAGCCCACCTCCGGCACGAGGAGCCACCATGTCCGAGTACGGCCACTACGTCACCTACCGCAACACGACTCACGAGCTCCGCGAGAAGGCCGAGGAGGCCCAGCGCGCGCACCTGCCGCGGCAGCGGCGGCGCCGTACC
>DASVBF010000025.1:0-9422 GCA_036375975.1 Nocardioidaceae bacterium
TGTTCCACAAAGTTACGGCGGCCATAGCGAGAGGGAAACACCCGGTCCCATTCCGAACCCGGAAGTTAAGCCTCCCAGCGCCGATGGTACTGCACACGCGAGTGTGTGGGAGACTAGGACGCCGCCGGACAACACTTCACAAAGCCCCCGCGGGCTCTATCCCGCGGGGGCTTTGTCGTTTCCCGGCAGGTGCGGGCTGGTCTAGTGAGGGCCCGCGGCGAGGTGTGAGCGACGTCTCATTCTGGGGGTGGTCGCTGGTCCTTGAGACCGCCGTCACATACTCTCGGTATCATGTCTGCCACGCCTGATCCAGCCCGTGAGTCCGGTCCCGGTCTCGGCACTGCCGGTCCCGCTGACCCGGAGCATGATCCCACCGCGTCGTACGCCCTCGACCCCGCCTATGTCCGTGCGCTGACCTCGCGCATCCTGGCCACGTCGGGGGCGAGCGTGTCCACGTCCTGCCCGTTCAACGGTCAGCCCCTCGCCACGATCCCGCAGTCGAGCGCTGCGGACGTGGCGGAAGCCTTCGCGCGGGCACGCCGCGCGCAGGAAGCCTGGGCGGCGACCCCGGTCCACGCGCGGGCCGAGAAGCTGCTCAACCTCCACGACCTGATCCTGGACCGCCAGGAGGAGATCACGGACCTGATCTGCTGGGAGTCCGGCAAGTCCCGCAAGCATGCCTTCGACGAGCCCCTGCACGTCGCCATGACCGCGCGGTACTACGCGCGCACCTGGGACCGCCACCTCAGCTCGTCGAAGCGGATCGGCCTCGTCCCCGCTCTCACCCAGGTCGAGGTGAACCGGGTGCCGAAGGGCGTGGTCGGCATCATCTCGCCGTGGAACTATCCCTTCACGATGGCCCTCTCCGACGGGCTGCCCGCCCTCGCGGCCGGCAACGCGGTCGTGCACAAGCCCGACGCCCAGACCATGCTCTCCGCCCTGCTCGGAGCGCAGCTTCTCGAGGAGGCCGGCTTCCCGAAGGACCTGTGGCAGATCGTCGCGGGGCCGGGGCGCGTGCTCGGCAGCGAGATCATCAGCCGGTCCAACTACATGTGCTTCACCGGCTCCACGGCGACCGGCCGGCTCATCGCCGAGCAGGCCGGGCGCAACCTGATCGGCTGCTCGCTCGAGCTCGGTGGGAAGAACCCGATGCTCGTGCTGCGTGATGCCGATGTCGAGCGAGCAGCCGAGGGCGCCGTACGTGCCTGCTTCTCCTCGGCGGGTCAGCTGTGCGTGTCGATGGAGCGGCTCTTCGTGGCCGACCAGGTGTACGACAGGTTCGTCGAGCGCTTCGTCGAGCGGACGAAGGCGCAGAAGCTCGGCCCCGGCCTCGAGTGGGGCACCGACATGGGCTCGCTGATCTCGCAGGAGCAGCTCGACGCCGTGACCGCTCACGTGGACGACGCCGTCGCCAAGGGAGCTCGCGTCCTCGCCGGCGGTCGCGCGCGCCCGGACCTGGGTCCGTTCTTCTACGAGCCGACGATCCTCGAGGGCGTGGACCCGGACATGAGGTGCTTCGGCGAGGAGACCTTCGGGCCCGTCGTCTCCCTCTACCGGTTCCACGACGAGGCGGACGCCATCGCACGGGCCAACTCCGGCGAGTACGGTCTCAACGCCTCGATCTACACCCGCGACGTCAAGCGCGGGCGCGCGATCGCACGGCAGGTCAAGTGCGGCACCGTGAACGTCAACGAGGCCTTCGCGGCGACCTTCGGCAGCCTCGACGCGCCGATGGGCGGGATGCGCGAGTCCGGGCTCGGCCGGCGGCAGGGCGCCGAGGGCATCCACCGCTACACGGACCCCCAGGCGGTGGCCGTGCAACGCCTCTTCAGGTTCTCGCCCGTGCTCGGAATGAGCGACCAGACCTTCGCGAAGCTGATGACCGCGCAGATGCGCCTCATGCGCAAGACCAAACGTCCCTGAGGGAGACCAGACCGTGACCAGCACCACCTTCGACTACGACGTCCTCGTCATCGGATCCGGCTTCGGCGGGTCCGTGTCGGCGCTCCGGCTGACCGAGAAGGGCTACCGGGTCGGCGTGCTCGAGGCAGGCGCCCGCTTCCGGGACGAGGACTTCGCCGCCACCTCCTTCGACGTCGAGAAGTACCTGTTCCGGCCCGAGATCGGCTGCTACGGCATCCAGCGCATCGACGCCCTCAAGGACGCACTGATCCTGTCGGGCGCCGGTGTCGGCGGGGGCTCGCTGGTGTACGCCAACACGCTCTACGAGCCGCTGCCGGCCTTCTACCGGGATGCACAGTGGCGTGACATCACGGACTGGAAGGACGAGCTGGCCCCGTTCTACGACCAGGCCAAGCGCATGCTCGGCGTCGTCGAGAACCCGCTCCGGACCCCGTCCGACGACGTGATGGAGAAGGTGGCCAACGACATGGGCGTGGGCGACACCTTCCACCCCACCCCGGTGGGGGTGTTCTTCGGCGGCCCCGAGCAGCCCAAGGGCGAGGAGGTTGCCGACCCCTACTTCGGCGGGGCCGGCCCGGACCGCAACACCTGCCTGGGCTGCGGCGAGTGCATGACCGGCTGCCGCCACAACGCGAAGAACACCCTGGTCAAGAACTACCTGTACCTGGCCGAGCAGCTCGGGGCCCGGGTGCACGAGCTGACCACGGTCGAGCGCGTGCGGCCCCTCGACGGTGGCGGTTTTGCCGTCGACGTGCGCTTCACCAAGGCGAAGGTGCGCCGGAAGGCGGTCCGTCGTACGCTCACCGCCGAGCAGGTCGTCTTCTCGGCCTCGGCACTCGGCACGCAGCGGCTGCTGCACCGGATGCGCGACCAGGGGCACCTCCCGAAGCTGTCCGAGCGGCTCGGCTACCTCTCGCGGACCAACTCCGAGTCGATCCTGGGCGCCATCGCACCTGACACGAAGGTCGACTACAGCCAGGGCGTGGCCATCACCTCCTCCTTCCACCCCGACGAGGACACCCACATCGAGCCGGTGCGTTACGGCAAGGGCAGCAACGTGATGTCCCTGCTGCAGACCGTGCTGACCGACCACCACGTCGCGCACTACCCGCGGTGGAAGATCTGGCTCAAGGAGATGTGGAAGGAGAAGCACAACGTCTTCGACCTCTACGACCTGCGGCACTGGTCCGAGCGGACGGTGATCGCCCTCGTCATGCAGTCGATCGACAACTCGATCACGACGTTCTCCAAGCGCAGCCGGCTGACCGGACGCTGGCATCTGAGCTCGCGTCAGGGGCACGGCGCCCCGAACCCGACCTGGATCCCCGTCGGAAACCAGGTGGTCCGCGACATGGCGAAGATCCTCGGCGGCAAGCCGGGGGGATCGATCGGCGAACCGTTCAACCGGCCGCTGACCGCGCACTTCATCGGCGGCTGCACGATCGGGGAGACTCCCGAGACCGGTGTCATCGACCCGTTCCAGCGGGTCTTCAACTACCCGGGTCTCCACGTGGTGGACGGCTCGGCCATCTCGGCGAACCTGGGCGTGAACCCGTCCCTGACGATCACCGCCCAGGCCGAGCGGGCGATGGCGTTCTGGCCCAACAAGGGCGAGGCGGATCCGCGGCCACCGCTCGGTTCGGCGTACCAGCGGGTCGCGCCGGTGCCGCCCAGCCGCCCGGCAGTGCCCGCGGACGCGCCGGCGGCCTTGCGGCTGCCGATCGTCGGCGTCTCCTGACCCGCTGATCACACAGAGGGCCGCCCCGCCAGTCGAGGGGGCGGCCCTTCTGCATATGCGCTCCGAACCCCTCGTACCGGCCCGGAGGCTCCGCCGGCCGCGAAACGGCTGCGGAAAGGACTCAGGGCCCGACCGGGGAGGGAGGGTTGGTCGGGCCCTGAACCGTCCACGCATCTGCTGGACAAATGCCGCGGACTGCGAGACCCGGCCTGGGAGGGAGCAAAGCCACCGGGTCTGTCCTACACAACGAGGCCCCGGTAGGCGGGTTACGCCCAGTTCGAGAACTTTTTCTGGATTTTTCGAAGGCCCTGAACGTGCAGGCGGGCAGCCGGTCCGCAGAGGGTCCGACCGCCCGCCCCAGGGGCTCGCTCAGCTCACGTCGTCGGCTTCCCGCTCTCGTACAGCCGGGGCACGGGATGGTTGGCGAGGAAGGTCCCGTCGGAGTCCACGGCGGACCGCACCCCGGCCAGCTGCCGCCAGGTCTCCTCGGGGTACGACCGGCTCACGTCCACCGGGTTCTCCGCGAAGTTGAGGTAGTTGCGGGTGCTCGCGAACGGCCCCATCGCCTCGGTCAGGCGCACGGCGTCGGCGTGCCCCTGCTCCGCCATCTCAGGCGTGGCGGCGATGGCGACGGCGAACAGGATGAACTGCCCGTCGAGCTGAGGCAAGGCTCCGGCGCCGGCGTGCGGGCGGCCGAGGGCCCCTCCGAGCTGACGGAGCTCCGCGACCAGCAAGGAGCTCCCGGAGTCGGCCCCGGCCGCACTCAGGAAGGCCTCGATCCCCTCCTCCGGAAGGCTGTCGAGCATTGCGGTCTGCGACGTCGCAGGGGTGGGACCCTCGGGGTCCATGTGGATGCGGACCAGCCCGGCCGCGGGCATCCGGCCGAACATGTCCATCTCCGGCTCGAGGGCCCGGAGCGGCGCCAGGATCTCCTCGGCGCGCTCGTCGTCGTCCAGGACGGCCCCGTCGATGACCACGAGGTGGCGGCCCTGGAAGGCCTCGGGGATGTCCGGCATCGGCGGGACGTTCAGGATCCGGAACGCCGTCGTCACCTCGTCCGGCGCGTCGACGCACCACTCGGCCCACCGCCGAAGCACCTTCTCAGCGTCCTTCACGTCCCAGACCAGCATGCCGCCGTACACCGACTCGATCGGGTAGAGCCGGAACTCCAGGGCCGTGACAACGCCGAAGCTGCCGCCGCCACCGCGGAGCGCCCAGAAGAGCTCGGGGTTCGTGTCGGGGTCCGCGCAGACGATGGACCCGTCGCCGATGACCAGCTCGACGGCCGTGATGCTGTTGGTGGCGAGCCCGAGCTTCCGGGCGTACCACCCGAGGCCGCCGCCGAGGGAGTAGCCGACGATCCCCACGTCGGGCGAGGAGCCGTGCAGCGCGGCGAGCCCGGCCTCGGCCGCCGGCTCGACCGCGTCGAGCCACAACGCACCGGCCTCCACCCGGGCGACCATCCGCTCCTTGTCGATCTCGACGCCGGTCATCGCCGAGGTCCTGAGGAGGACGACGTCGTCGAGCGGCCCGAGCGGTCCGGCGTTGTGGCCGGTGCCCTGCGGCGCGACCCTCAGACCCGCGGCCGCCGCGGCGACGACCACGGCGCTGACCTCCTCCGGAGTCCCCGGGTAGGCCACGGCAGCGGGGCGCTGGTCGACGGCGACGTTCCAGGGCTGGCGCGCCTCGTCGTACCCGGGGTCGCCGGGCAGGTGGACGGCACCCGCACACAGCTCGCGCAGGGAGGCTGCGCGGGCGTCCTGGCCTGGTGAGACGGTGGTCATGCTGAGCTCCCTCTTCGTTGAGATCGGTTGGTGCTGCCCAGCGTGGGGGGAACGGCTTGTCAGGCTCTTGAGAACGACTTGGACCGCACCTCGAGCCATCCGGTGCGCGCGGGGGTCAGACGTGTGCCAGCGCGAGCCGAAGCTCGTCCAGGGTCGTCGCTCCGAGGAGGGCCGATACCGACTCGAGGGTGGCCTGCACCATCCGCGGGGTGACCAGGAGCGCCTGCGCGATGTCGCGTTCCGGGAGACCCTCGAGGGCGAGGTCGACGATCCGGCGTTCGGTCGTCGTCAGCGAGGAACGCGTCGGCTGCTCCCGTCGTACATCGACGCCCGCCGTCTCGAGCAGTGCGGCGACCTTGCGACGCAGAACCTCCGCCCCGCAGAGCTCGGCGAGGTCGAGGGCATCTCCGAGGCAGGTCACCGCCTCCGAGCGCTCGCCGGGCGCCGAGATCCTCAGGAGCTCGTGGCCGAGCGCTGCCTCCGCCTTCGCCCGTTCCAGGAGCTGGGGGCGTGGGCGGAGCAGCGAAGCAGCCTCCCGCAGGACGTCGACCCGGTCGGTGGTCCGCAGCTCGCCGAGGACCCGCAGCGAGCGGCCGACCAGCTCCGGGGTTCCCCAGCGCCGGGCCGCGTCGAGCTCGTCCTCCACGAGGGCGATGGCCTCCTCGCCCCGGCCGAGGGCGTCGAGAACGAGCGCCCGCTGGGAGCGCGAGGAGCGCCAGACCGGGTTCTCCAGACCGGTCACCACCTGTTCGACCGCGTCGAGCGCCGAGAGCGCCTCCTCCGGCCGGCCTTCCGCCAGGAGGACCGCGGCCTCGGCCTCCCCGAAGAGCCGGACACCCTCCCCGAACCTCTCCCGCCGTCGCAGGTCCTCGAGCCGGCAGCGCGCCTCGGCCACCTGGCCGCGCTCGACCAGGATGGGCACGGCGAACCCGTCGACGTAGGTGTGGCCGATGTTCGAGCCCCACAAAAGGTTCTGCTCGGCGCAGTTGGTCAGCGACTGGAGGGCCTCGCGCAGGTCACCCCGCCACCACTGGGTCCAGCCCATCCACAGGTGCGCGCTGAGGACCGAGAAGAGGGCGCCCCGGCGGTAGCCGTCGGTGAGGGCGTCCTGCCAGTAGGCCATCGTGTCCTCGCCGCCCATCTCCATGACCATGCCGGCGACGACCCACAACAGTCCGGCGTCGACCCGGATCAGACTCCCGTCCTCGACCGCGAACTTGGCGAGACCCACCGCGCGATCCCGGTGGCTGCTGGTGATCAGGTCCTCCCAGGCGAGCGTGGCGGCGAGCGCCCGGGCACCGGTCCCGTTGCCCACCACGTCGGGCCGCTCGTGCGCGCGGTAGGCCGCCGGATCCAGGTCGTGCATGTAGCCGCCGATGCGCTCGAGGGCGAGCAGTCCCTGACGATGGTCGACGAGCTCGCGTGGGAGGTCCTCGATGGCCGCGCGCGCGAAGGCGGTCGCGCTTCCCCGCTGACCCCCGAACACCAGTGTCCGGGCCAGCATGATGGCGGTCTCCGCCCTCGGCTCGGGAGCCTCGAGCGACTCGTAGGCCTCCTCCAGATGTGCCAGGGCGGAGCTGCCGTTGGTGAGCGTCTCGATGCGTCCGAGGTCCATGAGAACGTGGGGGAGGTCCTCCTCCGGCGGGGGCTCCGCCACCGCGCGGCTCAGGTAGGCAGCCGCGCTGTCGGCCGCGCCCCGGTCGAGCGCGCGCTCGGCGGCCTCGCGCAGGACGCGCACCACGCCCCGGTCTCCTCTCGCCGGCACCTTGAGAAGCTGCGCGGCGACCTTCTCGGGTGCCGCCCCCGTCGAGGCGAGGACACGGGCCGCACGGTCGTGTGCCAGCTCCCGCTCGCCGAGAGGGATGTCCTTGTACACCGCGTCGCCGACCAGGGGGTGGACGAAACCCAGCGGGTGCTCGCCATGCAGCACCTCCGAGCGGGCCAGAGCCGCGATCGCCGCGGCGGCGACCTCCTCCGAGAGTCCTGTCATCGAGGCCACCAGTGGCAAGGTGGCGCCGTCTCCGAGCACGGCGATCGCCTGGGCGACAGTTCGGTTCTCGGCGGGCATCCGCGAGAAACGCATGAGCACCAGGCTGGAGACCGCCCGTGACCCGATCGCACGCACCGTGTCGGCATGAGACGCGTCCGGCCGGACCCGCTCGGCCTCGAGGGCTCGCAGGAGCTGGCGCAGCAGGAGCGGGTTCCCGGAGGTGGTGTGGTGGCACGCGCTGATGAACGGGCCCGCCGCGTCGCCGAGCCGTCCCCGCACGACGTCCGCGACCCCCTCCGGCGAGAGCGGTCCGGGCGAGATCACGGTGGTCGCCGGATCGGCCGTCAGCTCGGCCAGGAGATCGTCGTCGTCGTGCTGCTCACCGGTGCGCAGCGTCCCGACCACGAGCACCGGCATGCCCTCCACCCGGCGGAGCAGGTAGGCGAGGTACCGCAAGGACGCCGTGTCGGACCAGTGCAGGTCGTCCACGGTGAGGACGACCGGTCCCTGGGCGGCGAGGTTCATGGTCAGCCAGTACAGGCCGTGCAGAACACCGAACAAACCTTCGCTGCGCTGTTGTGGCACCCCGTCGAAGGCGTCGAACACGCCTCCCGCGCTCTCGGCCGCACCGGTCAGGACCGCGGTCCTCGCCGCCCCATCGGCCATGACGGGCTCGAAGAGCTGGCGTACGACGCCGAAGCCGAACGCCTTCTCGAGCTGGCTGCCTCGGGCGTCGAGGACGCCGGCGCCGGCGGCGGACGCCAACCGCCTGACCTCGAGGAGGAGGCGGCTCTTGCCGATGCCGGCGGCACCGGTGATCATGACGAGGCCGGCCTGCCCTGAGAGGGCGGCGTCGAGGCAGGACCGGAGGACCGCGAGCTCGGGCTCTCGGTCGACGAGGTCCGGTGCGCCGACAGGAGCGGACTGTCGTCGGGCCGGTGTGCTGGCCGTGGGGGTGCGTGGCTGCGGCACCTGCAGCGCGTCGGACTGGGCAAGGATCTCCGCCTCGAGCGTGCGCAACGCCGGTCCCGGATCCACCCCCAGCTCGTCCGCGAGGAGGCTGCGTGCCCGCCGAAGGGTGGCCAGGGCGTCGGCCTGACGGTGGCTGCGGTACTGCGCCAGGGCCAGGAGGCGCCAGGGTTCCTCACGGAGCGGCTCCTCGGCCAGCAGCGTCTCGATCTCGGGGACCAGGATGGCGCTCTCGCCGGAGTCGAGCCGGGCGGACAGAAGCTGCTCCTTGGCGAGGCGGCGGAGCTCGGTGAGGCGGTGGGCCTCGGCCATGGCCCACTCCTGGTCGGCGTACTCCACCATGGCGGGACCACGCCAAAGGCCGAGTGCCTCTCGCAGGAGTCCCGCCCGCTGAGCCGCGTCGGCGACCGAGCCGGACCGGGCTACCAGGTCGCTGAAACGCCAGGCGTCCACGGCGCTGTCGGGGACCTTGAGCGCATAGCCCGCGCCCCGGCTGACGAGCAGCGTGCTCGGCGCCCGCGCCGGCCGGTCCGGCTCCAGGAGGCGGCGCAGGTGGGAGAGGTAGGCATGCAGGCTGCCGGCCGCGCTCTTCGGCACCTGGTCCGGCCAGAGAGCGCCGATCAGGCTGTCGGTGGTCACCACCTGCCCGCGGGCCAGCAGGAGCACCGCGATGACACTGCGCTGGCGCTGGCCGCCGAGCTGCAGAACCCGGTCGTCGAGAGTTGCCTCGAGCGGCCCCAGGATGCCGAAACGGAGACGGGTGGACACGTCGTCACGCGTCACGGTCATGGGTACCCTCCCAGCGCTACCCCGTGATCTCCCTCCAGAGGGCACCCGAGCCGCCCGACATGGCGACGATAGGGCCTCGGGCGGGCTGCGACCACCGGGAGTCCGATATATCCGGTTGAAGGAGCCGGGGCGTCCCCGCGCGGCAAGGCCGATAGACTGCCGAGTGCCGTCACGTCGGGCGGCTCCCGACCATGGCCGTTCGAAAGGGTCCCGTTGACCACCGAACACG
>DASVBF010000082.1:0-6581 GCA_036375975.1 Nocardioidaceae bacterium
AGGTAGCCGACGCCGAGAAGTTTGAGGTAGTCCACCCGCTCGGCTACGCCGGCCAGCGTGCCCCCGAAACGGTCGGCGTAGGCGGCGTACCCGACGATCTCCGGCCGCTGGAACCAGTCCGGCGCCAGTGAACGGCGCAGATCCAGCCGGTGCAGCTCGTCGTCTCGCGCGGCATAGGCGGAGGCCGCCAAGGACAGCAGGCGTTGTACGACGGCCTCCGGGTCGTCGTACAACGGCGCGACCGCCGCGCGCAGATCGGGCAGCCAGCGCTCTATCCGTGCCTCGAGGATCTCCCGTCGCAGGGGTGGGATGCCCTCGAGCGCGTCGAAGTCGGGGTCCGGGGACGACGGCGACTCGTGGCTCATGGCCCACAGTCTGCCCGGGCCCGCAACGCGGAGAACAGGCTGCAGGGGGCGCGTCCTCGAACCGGACAGGTCTGGACAACAGGTCGATTAGGGACCAAGGCCTTCTATCGGGTGAGCCGTTCTGCCAAGATCCTCCGCGTGACTTGGGAGGGTCTTGAAGGGGGATCCTCCCGGCGTGTCCAAGAGGAGACGGACGCCGTCTCTCATGTACTCAGCCGGGCGCAGCAGGTCGCCGATGAGCTCCGGTTGCAGGCGCTGCGGGAGGTCGAGGAGGCCGGCGCGTCTGCCCGCCGGATCGAGGAGGAGGCCAGGCGGCTGCAGGAGGCCATGCAGCAGGAGGCTGCCGCGGACCGGGAGCTCGCCGCCCACGAGCTGAGGCGTGCTCAGGACCAGCTGGCGGAAGCGGCCTTGGAGGCCCAGGAGCTCATCGCGGACGCCGCGGACCAGGCCGCGCTCGTGGTGCGTTCAGCGGAGTCGACCCGCGACCAGATGCTCGGCGACGCGCAGGCGACGGTGGCCGAGCGACTTCAGCTTGCCGAGCGTGGGGTGAACGACGCCCGCGCGGAGGCGGACAAGCTGCTCGACGAGGGCCGGCTCGAGGCCGAGCGGCTGGTGGCGGAGGCACGCGACGAGGCCGCGCGCTTGGAAGCAGAGACCCACGACCTGGCCGATCGCCTCACCCGCGACACCGAGGCCCGCGCGCTGGGGGTTCTCCAGGACGCTTCAGCGAGGGCGGAAGGGATCTGCGCCGCAGCCGAGGCGCGGGCCGCGGAGCTGCGCGACACGTCTGCCCGGGAGGCAGCCGCCGTCCGCGAGGAGATCGACGCTCTGCTGAGCCGTGCGAGGCTGCAGGCCGAGGTGATCATCGGTGCCGCGCAGGACGACGCGGAGCGGGAGCTGGCTGCGGCGGCGGAGCAGACCGTCTGGGCGAAGCGGACTGTCGACGACCTCGTCGGCGCGGCGGAGCGCGAGGCGCAGCTGATCCGGGCGCGGGGCCACGCGGACGCCGCGCTTCAGGTACGCCGGACCCGTCGTCGGTTGCAGGCCGTCATCGCGCGAGCCCACGAGCGCCTCCGAGGCAGCTTCGCCGAGGCCGAGCACGACGCCCTCGAGCTCGCTCGCGCCGCGGACGACGTCCGGGCGGCGGCGGAGCACGACGCCCAGCGCCTCCGTGCCGCCGCCGAGGCGGACGCCCAGCTGATCCGGTCGGACGCCGAGGGCCAGGCGGCACACGTCCAGGACCGCGCACAGCGCCGCATGACCGAGGCCGAGAACGGTGCGCGGCTCCTGCGTCGACGTGCGGCCGAGGAGGCGGTGCAGGCGCAGCGTGCCGCCCAGGACGAGCTCCGCCGTGCGCGCGAGGCGTCCGCCGCGCAGCTGGCCCGGGCCAGGCAGGAGGCCGACGAGCTCCGTGCCCACTCGCGAGCCATCCTCGACGAGGCGCGCGAGGAGGTGGCCCGGCTGCGTCGGCGTCGCGATGACATCGCCGACGAGCTCGGTCAGCTGTCCGGCGTGATCCAGGCGCTCGCCGTACCCGCAGCCGACGTTTCGGACCCGGCCGTCGCCAGCGTCGTCGACGACCACACGACCGACCCAGACCCCGCAAGTTCTCAAGAAGAGGGAATCCACACATGATCGATGCAGGCAACCAGTTCAAGGTAGTGCTGCGGGGGTACGACCCCGCGCAGGTCGACCGCCGCCTCAGTGAGCTCGGCGAAGCAGCGACCGAGGCCCAGCAGCAGCTCGAGGACCTCAGCGTCCGCATGCGCCATCTGGAAGCGGAGCGGGACCGCGCGGAGGAGCAGGCGAGGACCGCCGCCCGGTCGGTCGTGCAGAAGCCGCCGACGTTCACCCACCTGGGCGAGCGCGTCGGCCAGATCCTCTCCCTGGCAGAGGTCGAGGCCGAGGAGATCCGCGGCCGCGTCCGCATGGAGCTCGAGGAGGAGCGTGAGTCGCTCGTCGAGCAGGCGGGTCTGATTCGCAGCGAGGCGGACCGCTACGCCACGGAACGTCGTGGAGAGGCTGACGCCGAGGCGGCTGGCATCCTGGAGGAGGCGCGGCGCTCCGCCGACGAGCGGATCGACGCCGCCGAGCGCGACGCTGCCGCCCGCCTCCAGGAGGCGGAGGCTGTCTACGAGGAGCAGCGGGCACGTGCCGCGAAGGCCGCCGCGGACTTCGAGACGACGCTGGCCAGCCGGCGCAAGAGCGCCGAGCAGGAGTTCGCCGAGCAGATGGCGGACACCCAGCGGCGGCTCGAGGAGTCGGAGCGCCTCCTGGAGAAGGCGCGTGCCGAGGCAGAGGCGACGACCGCCGACGCCACCCGTGACGCCCGCCGGATCGTGCAGGAGGCCGAGCAGCAGGCCACCCACATCGTCACAGAGGCCAAGACCACGGCCGCCCGGATCCGGTCTGACTGCCAGCGCGAGCTCTCGGCCGCGACGCAGCGGCGCGACAGCATCAACGCACAGCTCTCGAACGTCCGGCAGATGCTTGCCACCCTCACCGGCGGCGCTGCCACGGGGGTGGTTGCTGACACGCTGGACGACAGCCCCGTCCACGTCGGTGGGGTTTCTGAGGAAGGGGCGATCGCGGCCGAGGACGACTGGGTCGAGGGCTCGTACACGTCCGAGGCGGAGGCGGACCACCCCGTCGACGACAGCGCGGACGGTGCTTCGACCGACAGCCCCGCTGCGGACGGTGCCGCCGAGGACGATGCCGCAGAGGACGGTCCCGCGGTCCCGGTCGACGGGGTCGCCGACTCCGCAGGACAGCAGGCCGACCAGGACGACATCGACTTCACCGAGCTGAGCGGAGACGACACGATCCTCATGCCTGCCATCCGCTAGGTCACGCAGGAGACTCTCCGACCCAGGGCGCGCGGCGACCCGTCACTTCTGCCGGGTCGCCGCGCGTTCGCGTGTCATCCGAACCGGTCGTGGTGTGCCACTCGACATCCACAGGGCCGGTTGACACCCGGAGTTCCACAGACCAGCAAGGGCATGGTCGCCGGTGGGCGCCCGAACCGGGACCCTCGGGTCATGACGATCTCCCGTCAGGGTGGAGCCGACGCTCCTCCTGCCGGGGTGGCGGTCCCGCTGTCCGCGAAGGCCCCGGACCGCCCCAAGCGCCACACATCGACGATTGCCCACCACCGTAGGAGAGCTCTGCGCATGTGCAAGATCTTGTCCCCTCGCCGAACCGCTCTGGCCGCAGTGCTCACCGCGACCTTGGCGGTTGCTGCGCCCGTCATCGCTCAGGCTGCAACCAGCGAGCCCCTCTGGATCACGAGGATCACGGGCTCCCCGGACAACGGCTTCCACGTCGTCTGGTCGGACGGCACTCATGAGTACACCCCAACCCGCTCCGAGTCCATCGCCGAGTGCGGCGAGTACGACACCCGTGTCAGGCGGGAGGCGTGCCGCGCCAGCACCAGGACCCAGTACCGGTGGATGGGCGTGACCAAGCGCTCGCTGGCGCATGCGGGATGAATCCCCGGCTCCGGCGCAGGACACCAGGTGGGAGGTGGAGCGCCTAACCCAGGGCGACATCCGTTCCGAGAGCGGACGTAGGGCTGGCGACCGCGCAAAGTGCGCCATGGCTGGCAAAGGGCTATGTCCGCTGGTCATAACTACCTAGACCGGTCAGGCCCACCGGCCCTGACGTCCGGCGCGGCCGATCCGGTGTCCTTGACTCGGGGTGGCGAGGAGGGGCTCGCCACCAACGGGCCTACCGGGGGTACGACGTCTGGTCGGCGTGTCCTCGAGCCGCCGGCCAGGCGTCGGCGATGTCGCGGAAGCTCTCGACGCGGCGCTTCCGGTCGAGGCTCGGGGTGACGATGACGAGCTCGTCGGCAGAGGCCTGCTCCTTCATCTCCGCGAGCCGAGCCGCCACCTCAGGGGCGGGGCCGGTCACCATCCGCGGGTCACTCTCAAGTCGGCGGCTCCGGAAGGCGTCCGAGCGGGCATACTCCACGACCTCCTCCGGGCGCAGCGGCTCCCGGACGTTGCGCGCGAGGTTCTGCATGGTGAGGGCCCAGGCGGCCTCGAACTCGAAGACCGCCTCTCGGTCATCGCTCGCGAAGGCCAACACCGACATCGCAGACCACGGCTCGTCGCCAGCGACCCGGGGACGAAAGGACCGGCGGTACTCCCGAAGCACCTCGAACGCAATGTCGGGGCTCTGATGATGCGCGAAGACCGCACGCATGCCGTTCGCGGCGGCGAAGCTCGGTCCGTGCTGGCTGGAGCCGAGGACGAAGATCTCCGGTTGCTCGTCGACGACCGGGGCTGCGACCAGCTGCCGGTAGGGGTGGTCCTGCGGGAAGTCCCCGCCGGCACCGAGGAACGCCAACAGCTCGGCGACCTGCCCGGGGAACTCCGTGGCCACGTCACTCCGGATACCTCGCCGCAGGACGTGCGCGGTCAGTGGGTCGGTGCCGGGGGCACGGCCCAGGCCGAGGTCGATCCGGCCGGGATACATCGCCAGGAGCGTTCGGAAGGTCTCCGCCACCTTGAACGGCGCGTGGTTGGGGAGCATGATCCCAGCCGCTCCCACCCGGATCCGCGTTGTCTTCGCGCCGAGATGGGCGATGAGCACCTCCGGAGCGCTGCAGGCGAGGCTACGCATGTTGTGGTGCTCGGACACCCAGTAGCGCCGATAGTTCGCCGCCTCCACGGCTTGGGCGACCTCGACGGCTCCCCCGAGAGCCGAGTGAGCCGGTTCGCCGTACTCGATCCCGACGAAGTCGAGGACTGCGAGGGGGAGGGAGCCGGCGGGGCCGGCAGGGCGGTCGGTCATGCTCGCGACGTTACCCGCTGACCAGGGTCGCACCGGCCGCGCGGGGGCCCGGCCTGGTGCATTCTGTCTGGCACCTCACCGACGTGGTGGTTTGCTGGTAATCACGGTGACGGCAACCGGCCGGTGACACCATGGCCCTATGACTGAGCAGAGCCTGACCACCACCCCCGAGGTCGGCTCCGCCGAGCACATGGAGCTCACGGAGCGCTGGGCGGCCCACAACTACCACCCGCTGCCGGTCGTCATCAGCTCCGGTGAAGGAGCCTGGGTCACCGACGTCGAGGGGAGCCGGTACCTCGACTGCCTCTCCGGATACTCCGCGCTCAGCTTCGGGCACTGCCATCCGCGGCTCCTGGCGGTCGCCCACGAGCAGCTGGACCGCCTCACGTTGACCAGCCGCGCCTTCTACAACGACCAGTTCGGCCTGTTCGCGCAGGAGCTCGCGGGACTGACCGGCAAGGAGATGGTCCTGCCGATGAACACGGGCGCCGAGGGCGTCGAGACGGCGATCAAGGTCAGCCGTCGGTGGGGCTACGAGGTCAAAGGGGTCCCCGACGGCAGCGCCTCGATCATCGTGATGGACGGAAACTTCCACGGGCGTACGACGACCATCGTCAGCTTCTCCACCGACCCCGTCGCACACGTCGACTACGGGCCGTACACGCCGGGCTTCAGGATCGTGAGGTACGGCGATGCGAGTGCCATCGAGGACGCGATCGACGAGACCACCGTGGCCGTCCTGCTCGAGCCGATCCAGGGTGAAGGGGGAGTGGTCATCCCGCCGGAGGGCTATCTGCGAGACGTCCGCGCCCTGTGCGACCGGCACAACATCCTGATGGTGGCGGACGAGATCCAGTCGGGCCTAGCGCGGACCGGCAGGACCTTCGCGTGCGACCACGAGAACGTCGTTCCCGACATCTACATCCTCGGCAAGGCTCTCGGTGGCGGGCTGTATCCGGTCTCGGCCATCGCCGCCGACCGCCACGTGCTGGGTGTCATCACTCCCGGCTCGCACGGCTCCACCTTCGGCGGAAACCCACTCGCAGCAGCGATCGGCCGCGAGGTCGTCGCGATGCTGCGGACCGGAGAGTTCCAGGACCGCGCGGCTCGACTCGGGGCCGTCATGGCGCAGGGGCTGCGCTCACTCATCGGTGAGGGCGTGGTCGCGGTCCGTGCTCGGGGTCTCTGGGCCGGGCTCGACGTCGACCCGACGTTGGTGACGGGACGCGAGCTGTGCGAGGGCCTCCTGTCGCGGGGCATCCTGGCCAAGGACACGCACGGTTCCACCATTCGGCTGGCTCCGCCGCTGGTGGCCTCCGAGGAGGACATCACGCTCATGGTGCACGCGATCAGAGACGTGCTGATCGAGGCGGAGGCCTACTCCGCCTAGACCTGCTCCGCGCAGGCAGGGGCACCCCC
>DASVBF010000088.1:0-20498 GCA_036375975.1 Nocardioidaceae bacterium
TGACCGGCTACACCCGCGGGCCGACGGTCACGCGCTACGAGGTCGAGCTCGGATCCGCCGTGAAGGTCGAGAAGGTCACCGCACTCGGCAAGAACATCGCCTACGCGGTGGCGTCGGCCGTCGTGCGGATCCTCTCGCCGATCCCGGGCAAGTCGGCGATCGGAATCGAGATCCCCAACAGCGACAAGGAGATCGTGTCGCTGGGCGACGTGCTGCGTTCCCCGACGGCCCGCAACGACCACCACCCGATGATCGTCGGGCTCGGCAAGGACGTCGAGGGTGGCTTCGTGGTCGCCAACATGGCGAAGATGCCGCACCTGCTGGTGGCTGGCGCGACCGGCTCCGGCAAGTCGAGCTTCGTCAACTCGATGATCACCTCGATCCTGATGCGCTCGACCCCGGACGAGGTGCGGATGATCCTCGTCGACCCCAAACGGGTGGAGCTCAACGTCTACGAGGGCGTGCCACACCTGATCACGCCGATCATCACCTCGCCCAAGAAGGCCGCCGAGGCACTGCAGTGGGTCGTGCGCGAGATGGACATGAGGTACGACGACCTCGCGGCGTTCGGCTTCCGACATGTCGACGACTTCAACAAGGCGGTCCGGGCCGGGAAGGTGCAGGTGCCGCCGGGCAGCGAGCGCGTGCTGGCGCCGTACCCGTACCTCCTCGTCGTCGTGGACGAGCTCGCCGACCTCATGATGGTCGCCCCGAGGGACGTCGAGGACGCCGTCGTCCGCATCACCCAGCTCGCCCGCGCCGCCGGCATCCACCTGGTGCTCGCAACCCAGCGGCCCTCTGTCGACGTCGTGACGGGTCTGATCAAGGCGAACGTCCCGTCACGACTCGCGTTCGCGACCTCCAGCCTCGCCGACAGCCGCGTGATCCTCGACCAGCCTGGCGCGGAGAAGCTCGTCGGCCAGGGCGACGGGCTCTTCCTGCCGATGGGCGCCGGCAAGCCGGTGCGCGTGCAGGGCTCCTGGGTCACCGAGGCCGAGATCCACAAGGTTGTGAACCACTGCAAGGCGCAGCTCGAGCCGAACTACCGCGAGGACGTGACCGCGCCTCAGCAGAGCAAGAGGGAGCTTGACGACGACATCGGCGACGACATGGACCTCGTCGTCCAGGCCGTCGAGCTCGTCGTCTCGACGCAGTTCGGGTCCACGTCGATGCTGCAGCGCAAGCTCCGGGTCGGCTTCGCCAAGGCGGGACGGCTGATGGACATCTTGGAGAGTCGTGGCGTGGTCGGGCCGAGTGAGGGCTCGAAGGCGCGCGACGTACTTGTGAAACCCGACGATCTCGAGGAAGTTCTCGCAACGTTGCAGGGGGAGCAGTGAGCGCAATGCCGGTCGGAAGCAGCGAGAAGCAGGACGGACGCCGAACCACGTCCGCCATCGACGGGAGGGGTCCTGAGGGCCCCGGTGCGGAGCCGGTGCGTGACCATGAGGGCTCGAGTGAGGCCGCCGTGGCGGGCCGGCCCGTCGTGGTACGCCGCAACGCGGGGGTGGCGGCGCTGGTCGGCTATGCAGCGTCGGGGGTCGCGATCGCGTACCTGTGGCGCGCCTCCCAGACGATGACCGTGCTCGACTGGGCACTCTTCGCCGTCATGTCGGTGATCGCGGCGATCTACCTCGCCGCCCTCGTCGACGCGCGCACCCCGCTCCTGGTCGCGGACGACCTGGGAGTGCGGATCAGGCTCGGCAACGAGTGGCGCGGGCTGCCGTGGGAGGCCATCGGGCAGGTCGTGGTCCATCCGCGGAAGGGCCTTTTCAAGGACGGTCGCCTCGTCTTCGTTCCCCGCAGCCTCGCCCGAGCGGTCGACGGGCTCGACGCGAGGGCCCGCCGCCATGTGGCGATGAACCAGAAGATGTACGGCGCAGCCCTGGCTGTGCCGCTCGGCAGCACCACCCGGGTCTCCACGGACGGCCACCGCGCCGCCAGCGCTCGGGTGTCCGACGTTCCTTCCGCAGGTGACCCGGCCCCGGACGCTGCCGCAGGTGACGGCTCTGCCTCTCCTGAGCGCCGAATCGCCGAAGGCATCACGGCGCTGGCGCTCGGCCGGGCCGAGGTGATCGTGGTCGAGCCGGAGTCCCGTGAGGAGAAGGCGCGGCCCACCGAGGAGACGGCTGGACCGGAGACCGTGGCGGACGCTGCCGCAGAGGTCCCGGAAGACGCCGAGACGGAGTCCCCGGCAGGCCCTGAGGCTCGGGAGCACGGCGGGCAGGGCAATGCCCCACGCTCGAGCAGGGTGGTCTTCCCGGCCGTTCGCGAAGAATTCCCCTGGAGCTGGGCTCGCGGGGAGACGCCTCGGGTGAGCGAGCCCGAGCCGGTCGAGGACGGGGCGAACAGCACGCCGACTACGGGAGAGATCCGCGATCGGATGTCGACCACGGGGCCTGCAGCAGAAGGCGACCCGGCGCCGGGGGTGGCGCCCGTCGTGACGCGCGCACCCCGTTCGTCCGGCCGCAGCATCCTCGGTGGCATCGGCACGATCATCTCGAGGGTCGCCAAGGGCCGTGGGCAGGGCCAGGAGGGTCGCGAAGAGCCCCCCGCAGATCCCGTGTCCGAAGAGGCTTCACCCGAGGGCAAGGAGCACATCGCGGCCGAGCCCGCTCCGCGCGACCCCGTGGCGCTCCGTGAGACGCGCCCGGCTCTTCGCGCAGAGGCGACCCTCGACGCAGCACCGGCCGCGGGCAACGCCGCGATCGACCCGTCCGTCCGCGGGAACGGCGCAGACCAGGCGCTTCCCGAAGGGCGTGAGCTGCGGCGCCCGGGCAGCGTGGACCTCGTCTTCGAGAGGGTCGAGGTCGAGGACCGGGTGCGACCGATCTCGACGCTGGGAGACCCGGTCGACCCGCTGGTCATCGACGACTACGTCACGGAGCCGGCGTACGACCCCGTGATCGGCCCCGAGCTGACCGCGGCCCGCACGCGTCTGGGGCTCTCCGTGGACGAGCTGGCCGAGCGCACCAGGATCCGGCCGCACGTCATCGAGTCGATCGAGGTGGACGACTTCGCTCCCTGCGGCGGTGACTTCTACGCCCGTGGTCACCTCCGCACACTGGCGCGCATCCTGGGCAAGGACGTCGAGCCGTTGCTGGAGAGGTTCGAGGAGCGCTACGCGACGGCGCCGATCAACGCACGGAGGGTCTTCGAGGCCGAGCTCGCCACTGGAATGACCGGGAGCATGCGCTCGACGATCGGCGGCCCGAGCTGGGGCCTGCTCATCGGGGTGGTGCTCTGCCTGGTGCTCGTGTGGGGAGTGCTGCGTCTGTTCACCACGGAGCCCTCGGAGGTCCAGGCGCCGGTCATCCATGGGGCCGCGGTGATCGTCGACGGTCACGCCCACTCCAGGTCGCCGGGCATTTCGTAGCACAGCGTTCCGCGGTCGAGCCCCTCGTCGCGCGGACCTGGCGTACCCCCGGGCGCTCCGGGAGAGCGCGAGGAGCAGCACGGCGATGCCGACCACCCCGAAGGGGATCGCCTGGATCTCGTGGATGTAGCCCACCCCGCCGTGGACGAGGCGGTTCACCGACCGCGCCGAGATCGCACGGGCGCTCGAGGCTGTCGCGCACGGGGACGTGGTGTTCTCCGGTGCTCGACCTGGTGGCGCGGGGGCTGACCAACGCCGAGTTCGCCCGCCGACTGGTCGTCAGCGACAAGACCGTCCGCAACCACGTCTCGAACGTCTTCGCGAAGCTCCACGTCGCGGGGCGGGCCGAGGCCGTGGCCCGCGCGCGCGACGCCGGTCTGGGCACGTAGGGCCGCGCTGGTCGGCTCTCTACGCTGGCGGCAGCGCCGGACGTGGCCGGGTCCCGCCCGCGAGTTTCGCCTCTACCGGGTCTGCCCGGCATACTCGATGTCGGATATGACTACCTCTCACGAAACCGTCGCGCCCTCTTCCACCTCGGGGCCTGAGCCCGAGGTCACGAGCGTCGCGATGCTCACCCTCGGGTGCGCACGCAACGAAGTCGACTCCGAAGAGCTCGCCGGACGCCTCGAAGCCGGCGGGTTCCGGCTCGTCGAGGACGCCTCCGACGCCACCACGGTGGTCGTCAACACCTGCGGCTTCGTCGAGGCGGCGAAGAAGGACTCGGTCGACACGCTCCTCGAGGCCTCGGACCTGAAGGCCGGGGGTACGACGAAGGCGGTCGTCGCCGTGGGCTGCCTCGCGGAGCGCTACGGCAAGGACCTCGCGGAGTCGCTCCCCGAGGCCGACGCGGTCCTCGGTTTCGACGACTACCCCGACATCGCCGCGCGGCTCCGCTCGATCCTGGCGGGGGAGCATCACCAGGCACACACGCCACAGGACCGCCGGAAGCTCCTTCCGATCTCGCCGAGTGAGCGGGGCGCGTCCAGCGGCGCCGTCGTGGTCCCGGGTCACACGATCGCCGCGCCCGACCTTCCGGCCGAGGCCACGCCTGCCGCAGGTCCTCGCGCCGTCCGGCGCCGGCTCGACGGTGGGCCCATGGCACCGCTCAAGCTCGCCAGCGGGTGTGATCGGCGCTGCTCGTTCTGCGCCATCCCGAGCTTCCGGGGATCGTTCGTGTCGCGCCGCCCCTCCGACGTGCTCGGTGAGGCGCGCTGGCTGGCCGACCAGGGCGTCAGGGAGCTCTTCCTGGTGAGCGAGAACTCCACGTCCTACGGCAAGGACCTCGGCGACCTGCGCCTGCTCGAGACTCTGCTTCCCGAGCTCGCGGCGGTGGAGGGAGTGGAGCGGGTCCGTGTGTCCTACCTCCAGCCCGCGGAGACGCGGCCGGGGCTCGTCTCGGCGATCGCGGGCACGCAGGGGGTCGCCGACTACTTCGACCTCTCGTTCCAGCACGCCTCGAACGCCGTGCTGCGCCGGATGCGCCGGTTCGGCGACCCGGAGAGCTTCCTCGCCCTGCTCGACCAGGTCCGGTCGCAGGCGCCGCTCGCAGGGGTCCGGTCCAACTTCATCGTCGGCTTCCCCGGCGAGACGGAGGAGGACCTCGAGATCCTCTGCGACTTCCTGGACGCGGCCCGGCTCGACGCGGTCGGAGTCTTCGGCTACTCCGACGAGGACGGCACCGAGGCGGCCACACACGAGGGGAAGCTCGACGAGGACGAGATCCGCGCCCGCACCGAGCACGTCACAAGTCTCGCCGAGGAGCTGACCGCGCAACGGGCGGAGGAGCGGATCGGTGAGCCGCTCGAGGTGCTGATCGAGTCGATCCGCAACGACGGCACGGCCGAGGGGCGAGCCGCCCACCAGGGCCCTGAAGTAGACGGCTCGACGACGGTTGTGGACCTCCCGGACGGGGCATATGTGGGGCTGATCGTCCCGGCCGTCGTGCGCGCCTCGGACGGTGTCGACCTCGTGGCCAGTGCCGCGACCAACGAGAACTAGGAACGCCTGTGCCCGCGGACGTGCAACCGAGCAACTGGAACATCCCCAACGCCCTGACGACCCTCCGCATCGTGATGGTGCCGTTCTTCGCCTGGGCATTGCTGGTCGACGACGGGCAGTCGGTGACGTGGCGCCTCGTGGCCTGGGGAATCTTCGTCGCCGCCATGATCACCGACAAGATCGACGGCGACCTCGCGCGCAAGCACAACCTGGTCACGAACTTCGGCAAGATCGCCGACCCCATCGCCGACAAGGCGCTGACAGGGATGGCGTTCATCGGCCTCTCGATCATCGGCGAGCTCTGGTGGTGGGTCACCGTCGTCGTGCTCCTGCGGGAGTGGAGTGTGACCCTGATGCGTCTCTCCATCGCCAAGCACGTGGTCATCGCCGCGAGCCAGTCCGGGAAGCTCAAGACCATGCTCCAAGCCATCGCGCTCGGCATGCTGGTCTTCCCTCTGCGGCTCGTCGAGGGACCGCTCGAGGTCCCGTGCATCGTGCTGTGGTGGGTCGCCGTCGTGCTCCTCGCCGCCGCGGTCGTCATGACGATGTGGTCGGGCTACGAGTTCTTCCGCGACGCCTTCAAGCAGCGGCGCGAGCACCGGGCCGCCGCCTCGGTCTGAGGTCCGGCGAGGCTGCCCGGAGCGCCTCGAGCCTCAGCGGGACCTCCGCGAAGGGGTCGTGTCCGGGTTGCGGTGCCGCGGGTCCGCCTCCGCCAGGTGCACTGCCGCGCCGACCATCGCCAGGTGGGAGAATGCCTGGGGGAAGTTGCCTGCCATCCGCCGGTCCTCCGGGTCGTACTCCTCGGACAGCAGTCCGACGTCGTTGCACAAGCCGAGCATCCGCTCCATCAGGTGATGTGCCTTCTCGACCTTGCCCGCTTTCGCGTAAGCCGAGACCAGCCAGAACGAGCACGCCACGAACGGGTGCTCGTCTCCGGACAGGCCGTCGACGCCGGACTCCGTGCGGTAGCGGTGCAGGAGCCCGCCCTTCATCAGGTCCTGCTCGATCGCGGCGATCGTGCCGAGCATCCTCGGGTCGTCGCCGTCGAGGAAGCCCACGAGCGGCATGACGAGCAACGAGGCGTCCACCTCGGTGGTGTCGTAGTGCTGGGTGAAGGTGTTCCGCTGCTCGTCGTACCCGTGGGTCAGGATCTCCTCGCGCACGTCGTCGCGGAGCTTGCGCCACTGCGCCACCGGGCCGTCGAATCCGTGCACCTCCACCGCCCGCACGGCCCGGTCGAAGGCGACCCAGACCATGACCCGCGAGTGCGTGAAGTGACGCCGGGGTCCTCTGATCTCCCACAGCCCGTTGTCGGGGGCGTCCCAGTGGGCGGCGAGGTGCTCGACGAGCACCCGCTGCAGCTCCCACGAGTCCTCGGTCTCCGAGATCCGTAGCTCGCGGGCCGCCTCCAGGGCCATCATCACCTCGCCCAGCACGTCGGTCTGGGTCTGCTGCACCGCGTCGTTCCCGATCCGGACGGGGCGGGAGCATTCGTAGCCGGCCAGGTGGTCCAGGTTCCGCTCCGGAAGGTCGCGGGCGCCGTCCACGGTGTACATGATCTGGAGGTCCTTGGGGTCACCCGCCACAGCGCGGAGCAGCCAGTCCCGCCACAGCCGAGCCTCCTGCCGGTATCCGCAGGCGAGCAGCGCCTCGAGCGTCAGGGACGCGTCCCGGAGCCAGCAGAACCGGTAGTCCCAGTTGCGGACGCCGCCGAAGTCCTCGGGCAGCGACGTCGTGGGTGCCGCGACGATCCCGCCGGTCTCGCCGTGGGTCATCAGGCTCAGCGTGATGAGCGAGCGGACGACCGCCTCCCGGTAGGGACCCTGGTACCTGCAGGTGGCGGTCCAACGCTCGCTGTGGGCGATCGTCGCTTCGATGCGGCTGTCGAACTCCAGGAGGGTCGGCGTGCGATGGTGCGAGGGCACCCAGGTCATCGAAAAGGTGAGCTCCTCACCCTCGGACACCTGGAAGCTGTCACGGTGTCGACCGTCAGCCGCATGGGGCAGCCGGTCGCCCCGGAGCACGAACTTGTCCGGGCCGGCCACGGCCTCGATCACCTCCTCGCCGTGGACCCGCTGGCGAGTCACCCACGGCCGGACCTTCCCGTAGCTCGGCCGCACCACCCACTCGTGCTGCATCCGGACCGTGCCGCGGACCCCGACGACACGGCGCACGATGTCGGCCCGCTGGTCCCCGAGCGGCATGACGTCGACGAGACGGACCGTCCCCGTGTCTGTCGTGAAGGTCGTCTCCAGGACGGCGGTGTCGTCGACGTACCGCCGGGTGCTGGTGTGCTCGCCCTCGGGGCCGATCAGCCAGCGGCCGTTCTCCTCCGTGCCGAGGAGGGCCGCGAAGCACGCGGGTGCGTCGAAGCGCGGGAGGCACAGCCAGTCGACCGAGCCGTCGCGACCGACGAGGGCGGCGGTGGCGGTGTCGCCGATGACCGCGTAGTCCTCGATCCGAAGGGCCATGAAGCCACGTTATCCGGGCGTCCGAGAGCGTGGCTCGCGCGGCGTTTCGGAACCGGACCGCTGGCTACCATGACGCCCGTGACCGACAAGAGCCCCAGCCAGGACACCATGTCGCCCACAACGCCCCCGGTCAGCGACCAGATGACGTTGGCGGGCGCCCTTCAGGCCGAGCTCTTCCGACGCTCGCTCATGCTCGCCAGTGCCGAGTCCCTGACCGGTGGCCGGCTGGGGGACGTCCTCAGCGCCGCGCCGGGCGCCAGCGACACGTACCTCGGAGGGGTGGTGAGCTACGCCACCGAGGTGAAGCAGAAGGTCCTCGGCGTCTCCGCCGAGACCGTCGAGAAGCACGGTGTCGTGTCCGCGGAGTGCGCCGAGGAGATGGCGACCGGAGTGCGGGACCTGGTGGACGCGGACTACGCGGTGAGTACGACGGGCGTGGCGGGTCCGACCACCCAGGAGGACAAGCCGGTCGGGCTGGTCTACATCGGTGTCGCGGGGCCGGACGGCGTCCGGACCGAGCGGTTCCAGTTCGACGGCGGCCGCGCCGAGATCCGCGAGAAAGTCGTGAAAGCGGCGATCGACCTCGTGCTCGAGACCGTGATGGCCTCGGGCGAAGCGTCGGACGCAGGTATGAAGGGAGCCGGTGAGGGGTAGACGTTGACCCCGTCGGGGGTTCGTCCAGTGGTCGGCCCGCGGGAAGTTTCAGTGGACCGGTAGCGTTGTCCTCAGAACGTCGTCCGGAAAGGAGCAGCGGCATGGTCCTGTTTCGGCGCCTGCTCGGTGAGGTGCTGCGCACCCGCCGGATCCGCAAGGGCCAGACGCTGCGCCAGGTGTCGGCCGAGGCCCGTGTGAGCCTGGGCTACATCTCCGAGATCGAGCGGGGTCAGAAGGAGGCTTCCTCCGAGCTCCTCGCATCGATCTGCGCCGCCCTCGACGTACCCCTCTCCGAGATCCTGGCCGAGGTCAGCGACGCGGTCGCCCTGGAGGAGGCCGCCCTGGCCATCGCGGTCGACGAGGCAACCGGTCCAGCGAACGGTGCGGGCGACGTGGTGGCCTCCGCCGCCTGAGACTCCGCGCCGTTCCGCCGGCTGGTAATGCGGCGGTACGGACGCTCCAGCAGTGTCCTGACGCGTGGGAAACGTCCGAACCACGTGGGGAGCCGGGGGTCAGGCCCCTGCCGGCTGGCATCGCGGGCACCAGTACGTCGCGCGCTCCTGGCCGGCCTGCGGGGCTCCCTCGGCTCCGGGGCCACGACCCTCCGGCCCCTGCATGCCCACCTTGATCAGCGTTCCGCAGCGTCGGCACGGCCGGCCGTCGCGGCGGTACACCCAGACCTGCTTTCCCCTCCGCGTGTCGCCGGTGGTGACCTGCGCCGTCCGCATCTTGTTCGCCTCGAGCACGCGCTTGGCCTGACGCAGGAGCGCAGGGACGTCGCGGACCTCGCGGATCGGCAACCACGGGTGGAGACCGAGCAGGAAGCAGAGCTCGGACTTGTACATGTTCCCGATGCCCGCCAGGTTGCGCTGGTCCAGGATCGCCTCGCCGACGGGACGCGCGGGCTCGGCGGTGACCCGGCGGACCGCCTCGTCGAGATCCCAGTCCGGCCCGAGGAGGTCTGGTCCCAGATGTCCGACGAGGCGGTCCTCGTCGGCGCGCGGCACCACCTCCACGACGCCGAGCGCGAACCCGACCGCCACCCAGCCGTCGGTCCGGAGGACCACCCGGGCCTCGTGCGCCGGCCGGCGCCATGACGTGCCGGGGTGGTACAGGTGCCAGGAGCCTTCCATCTTCAGGTGCGTGTGCAGGGTGACCGCCTCGTCGCCGTCGCCGATCCGCGTGAGCAGGTGCTTGCCGCGGGCCACGGTGGCGACGACCCGCCGACCTGACAGGTCCAGCGTCGCGTAGGCCGGGACGCGGAAGTCCGAGCCGGTCAGAACCTGTCCGGACAGCGCCCTGTCCAGGTGGTAGGCCGTCCGCCAGACCATGTCGCCTTCAGGCACGTACGCCCCTTTCACCCGGTTGATCGCCGGATAAGTGTCGGTTCCCACGATTAGCATGCTCGCCATGACGGTGCCCTGGACGCGTGAACGGGTGCTCGCCCTCGCACCGGACAGCAGCTCCGTCGCGGCAGGCGAGAAGCTTGCCGCGCCCGGACCCTGGAGCGGCCAGGGCTGCGACGGCCATGTGGTCTGGGGCTATTGCAGGGGAAGCGGCAAGCGGCCGTACCAAACGGTCGTCGAGCTCGAGGCGCCGGCCTACAAGTGCTCGTGCCCCAGCCGGAAGTTTCCCTGCAAGCATGCGCTCGGCCTGCTCCTTCTCTGGTCCGGCGAGGGACTCCCCTCCTCGACGGAGCGTCCTGAGTTCGTCCAGGAGTGGCTGACGAGCCGGGCGGAGCGCGCCACCAATGGCGCCGCGTCCCGATCGCGCCTCGGCACGGCGGAGAAGACGTCCGACCCCG
The DNA here is from genome assembly GCA_036375975.1 of Nocardioidaceae bacterium. Classification (GTDB taxonomy): domain Bacteria; phylum Actinomycetota; class Actinomycetes; order Propionibacteriales; family Nocardioidaceae; genus Nocardioides_C. The sequence goes on from DASVBF010000088.1 coordinate 10,301, forward strand.
AGGCTGCGGGCAAGCGGGCGGCCCAGCGTGTCGAGCGGGTCCGAGCCGGGCTGGAGGAGCTCGACGTCTGGCTCCGCGACCAGGTGCGTGGAGGCCTCTCCGGTCTCGAGCGAGCCGGATACCAGCACTTCGACCAGGTCGCTGCCCGTATGGTCGACGCTCAGGCACCCGGCGTCGCGGCACTGCTGCGCGGCCTGCCGGCTCGCCTGAGCGGCGAGGGCTGGCCGAGCCGTGCGCTCGAGCAGCTCGCCCTGCTTCGGCTGCTCGTCACGGCGCATCGTCGCCTCGACGCCTTGCCGCAGGGTCTTGCCGACACCGTCAGGTCGCGCATCGGCTATCCGGCCTCGCAGGACTCGGTGCTGGCTCTCCCCGCCGTGCGTGACACCTGGGCGGCGCTGGGGTCCGTCGACTCCGTGGAGTTCAAGCTCACGACCAGGCGGGTGTGGCTGCGCGGCACGCGTTCGGGTCGTTGGGCCGTGTTGCTCAGCTTCGCCCCACCGGGCCAGTCTCTCGACGCTCGCGTCATGCCGGGCGTCACCGTCGACGCGGACCTGCACTTCTACCCGGGGGCCGGCCAGTTCCGCGCCCTGCTCGGAGCAGAGCACGCACGACATGAGCACGTCGCCCCCCAACCCGCGTCGACGCTGGCGGACGTCGCGGGGGAGTTCGCTGCCCTGGTCGCCGCCGACCCGTGGGCCGACCGGCTACCAGCAGTGGTCGAGGGCACGCTCGTCCCCGGGCAAGGGGGCGAGGACTGGAGGATCCGCGACGACACCGGCCAGGCAGCCCGGCTGCGCACGGCCGCCGAGCCGTGGCCCTTGTTCGCCCACTCGCTCGGAGAACCGGTTCGGGTCTTCGGCGAGTGGAGCAGCCGAGGGTTCAGCCCACTCAGCGTCGTACCCGGCCTCGCCGACGCGTTCAGCAGCGAGGTGACGTCCCGGTGAGCGGCTGGTCGGAGCTCGTCACCACCGCGCTCCTCGGCACCGACCGCCGCGAGATCCCCACGGTGCTTCCGGAGGATCTCGCTCCCTTGGCCTCGAGGGTCGCCTCGACCGATCCGGCCGGCCGTCTGCTCGACATCGCCGCGGGCTACAGCGCGTACACCCGCGCCGGGGCGGTCGCCGAGAGCTGTCCTCCGCCTGCCGTGGCGCCGCCGGCTACCCAGGAGCCGGCTCCGCCGCAGGCGCAGCAGGTGCTCCACAGTCTGGTCGCGATGCGCGGTCCGCTGCTCGTGAACGAGTGGCTGCAGGTCTGCGTCGACCACGGCCGGTACGTGCCGCCCCCGGCCTGGACCTCTCTGGCCGACCTCGCCGCGACGGCCTCCGGCGTCGACGCACCGCTGCTGCGGCTCGCGATGGGTGCCCGGGGCCTCTGGTTCCTCGGGCACAACGACCGATGGCGAAGGCTGGTCGACGCCCCAGGAGAGCCGTCTGACGTCGGCGACGGGCACAGCGCAGTGACGAGCCTCGTCACGGCGAGGACCGAGGGCGAGGCCCGGGCCGGGGAGGAGCTCGACACGGGCTGGTCGACCCTCCGCGCGGCTGGCAAGGTGGCGCTTCTCGACGCCCTGTCGGCTGGTCTCACCGAGGGCGACGAACCGATGCTCCTGCGAGCTCTGCGGGACCGGAGCAGCGAGGTGCGCGAGACCGCAGCGCGACTGATCTCGAGGCTGCCGGAGTCAGGCTACGCACGGCGCATGACGGAGCGGGCGACGTCGGCAGTCACCGTGACCAGGTCCCTCGGCAGGCACCGGGTCGTCGTCACTCCTCCGGTGCCGGACGACGCGATGACCCGGGATGGCGTCACCGACAAACCACCTCGCTCGTTCCCCGGTGGTCCCGCAGCCTTCGTGCTGCGTCAGATACTTGCCGCCACGCCCCTCAGCGTGTGGACCCCCGCGACCGGGCTCGCGGCCTCGGACCTGGTGGAGGTCACCGACCGGACGGCCTCCGACTGGGCGGGCGACCTCCGCGCCGGGTGGGCACTCGCCGCGGTGCGGCAGGCGGACGCCGGTTGGGCGCAGGCGCTTCTCGAGGCGGGGGAGGTCGACGAGCCGCTGGTGGCGCTGGTCCCGTCGCCGGCGCGGGTCGACGTGGCGCTCCGCTGGATGCAGCACCGCGTGGACGCGACCCGAGTGGGGGACCTGGTCCTCAGCTGCCCGCGCCCGTGGCCGGTCGAGATCACCGAGGCCGCCCTGGAGCTCGTCTCCTCCGGGCGTCTCGGGCACAGCGCGGCTCGGTTCGCCGACAAGGCCGGACACGCGATGCACCTCGGCTCGTACTCGACGCTGGAGCGGCACGTCCTCGGCTGGGCGCCACCGAAGCAGATGACCGCTCACCTGGCCACGGAGATCAGGCGGGCGCATGCCCGGATGGAGGAGCTTCTCGCCACGAGGATCGCCATCCACCAGAGCTTCACGGCCGACCCCACGGCGGTCCGCCGGTTCGCCGTGCCCCACCTTCCATGAACCGCGGCCGATGACCCAGACGCCGATGACCCAGATGCAGGGAGCGACCTTGTCCGAGACCAATGGCTACCTTCGCCCGCACGCCGAGCAGCTCCACGCCGAGGAGCTCGCGATGCTCGAGCGTTTCGACGACCGAGCCAGGCCGCCGCACTGGCGGCTCTCGCCCTGGGCCGTCGTCGACTACCTGATGGGCTGCACGCTCGATGACGGCACGGTCGTCACACCGAAGTACGTCGGGCAACGGCGGCTGATCGAGGTCGCGGTGGCCACTCTCGCTACCGACCGCGCCCTGCTGCTGCTCGGGGTGCCCGGCACTGCCAAGTCCTGGGTCTCCGAGCACTTGTGCGCCGCCGTCTCCGGCGACTCCACGCTCCTGGTCCAGGGCACCTCCGGGACCGCCGAGGAGGCGATCCGCTACGGGTGGAACTACGCCCGCCTGCTCGCCGAGGGACCGAGCGAGAAGGCACTGGTCCCGTCCCCGGTGATGGTGGCGATGCGCGAGGGGACCATCGCCCGCATCGAGGAGCTGACCCGAATCCCGGCCGACGTGCAGGACGCCCTCATCACGGTGCTGTCGGAGAAGACGCTGCCGGTCCCGGAACTGGGGGTCGAGGTCCAGGCCGCCAAGGGTTTCAACGTGGTCGCGACGGCCAACGACCGCGACAAGGGCGTCAACGAGCTGTCGTCGGCGCTCCGGCGCCGGTTCAACACGGTCGTGCTGCCGCTGCCCGACTCCCACGAGGACGAGGTGACCATCGTCGCGACGCGGGTCGAGTCGATGGCGCGGTCGCTGGAGCTGCCGGAGGTCCCCGCGGCGATGGACGAGATCCGTCGAGTGGTCACGGTGTTCCGGGAGCTGCGCTCAGGGGTCACGGCCGACGGGAGGACCAAGGTGAAGTCGCCCTCGGGGACTCTGTCGACGGCGGAGGCAATCTCGGTCGTGACGAACGGCATGGCTCTGTCCGCACACTTCGGCAACGGAGAGCTGACCGCATCGGATGTCGCGGCGGGGCTTCTCGGAGCGGTCGTGAAGGACCCGGTGGCCGACCAGGTGGTGTGGAGCGAGTACCTCGAGGCCGTGGTTCGCGAGCGGTCCGACTGGGGTGACTTCTACAGCGCCTGCCGGGAGGTATCCGCGTGACCTCGGCGGCCGCGATGGCCTCGGTCGCCGAGGTGGCCGCCGGTCCCGAGCGCCCCCGGGAGAGCTCCGCCGAGCCCCGTGTGGAGGTCTTCGGGATCCGTCACCACGGCCCCGGCTCGGCTCGCTCCCTGGTCGCGGCACTCGAGGAGCTTCAGCCCGATGCGGTGCTCATCGAGGGGCCGGCGGACGCCGACCCGCTCATCGCGCTCGCTGTCGTCGAGGGGATGACACCGCCGGTCGCGCTGCTCGGCTACGCCGCGGACGACCCGGGTCGTGCGGCGTTCTGGCCCTACGCGGTCTTCTCGCCGGAGTGGCAGGCGATGACCTGGGCGGCCGGCCGTGGTGTCCACGTTGCCTTCTGTGACCTGCCGGCCGCGATGACTCTCGCGGCTGACCCCGAGAGGCAGGGCCACACGGACGCCGAGGCTGATGGCGACGAGGCGCCCCAAGTTCGCCAGGATCCGCTCGCGCTGCTCGCTCACGCCGCCGGCTACGACGATCCGGAGAGGTGGTGGGACGACGTCGTGGAGTCGCGCCACGACGGGAGCTCGCCGTTCGCCGCGCTCGCCGAGGCGATGGCCGCGCTGAGGAAGGATCTCCCGCGGCCGGCCGACGCCGCTGAGCAGGCCTTGGAGGAGCGCCGTGAGGCCTACATGCGACAGGTCATCCGGGCGACGCTCAAGGCTGGGCACCGCCGGGTCGCTGTCGTCTGCGGGGCCTGGCACGTGCCCGCCCTGTCCACCCCGCTGCGTCCGGCCGTGGCGGACAGCAGGGTCCTCAAGGGCGTTCCGAAGCGCAAGGTGTCGCTGACCTGGGTGCCGTGGACGCACTCGCGGCTGGCGTACGCGTCGGGCTACGCCGCCGGCATCACGTCGCCGGGCTGGTACCACCACCTCTGGACCGCTCCCGACCGACCAGTGGTCCGCTGGCTCGCCAAGGTCGCGAGCTCCTTGCGCCAGCGTGACCTCGTGGTCTCGAGCGCTCATGTCATCGAGGCGGTCCGGCTGGCCGAAGGGCTGGCTGCCCTCCGCGGACGCCCGCTCGCCGGACTCGCGGAGGTCACAGAGGCAACGCGGGCGGTGCTGTGCGAAGGCGACGAGGTCGCGGTCAGGTTCGTGACCGACCACCTCGTCGTCGGGCAGGCTCTGGGCTCGGTCCCGGACGACGTGCCCACGGTGCCGTTGGAGGCCGACCTGGCAGCCCGATGCCGCTCCTTGCGACTGAAACGGGAGGCGCACAGCCGCTCCCTCGACCTCGACCTGCGCAAACCCATCGACCAGGGTAAGTCCCGGCTGTTCCACCGACTTCGCCTGCTCGGGATCGACTGGGCGGTGCCGGCCGTCAGCCAGGTCCGGAGCACCGGCACGTTCCGCGAGAGCTGGCAGCTGGAGTGGCAGCCGGAGCTTGCGGTGGCCATCGTCGAGGCGGCCGCCTGGGGTACGACGGTGGAGGCGGCCAGCTCCGCCAAGGCCCGCGACGCCGCGCCGAGGAGCACGCTGGCCGAGCTGACCGGGTTGGTGGAGAGCTGCTTGAAGGCGGACCTGCCCGAGGCTGTGCAGGTGCTGCTTCGGGCCCTCGAGGCCAAGGCGACCCTCGACGCCGACCTGCTCCACCTGATGGAGGCCCTCCCGGCACTCGTGCGCGCGCAGCGCTATGGCGACGTCCGGGGGACGGACACCTCAGCACTGGAGGCCGTCAGTCGGTCGATGCTGATCCGGATCTGCTCCGGCCTTCCCCAGGCTGTCGCGAGCCTGGACGACGAGGGCGCCCTGGCCCTGCGGCACCTCGTGGACAAGGTGCATGCGGCGGTTCTGCTGCTCGACGCCGGCCCGGCTCGCTCAGGCGGCGACGCCGACACCAGCGGGGACGCCAGCCGGGACCGCTGGTTCTCGACGCTGCGACGCCTCATCGACCGCGCGGACGTGAACGGCCTTCTCGTCGGGCGGATGGTCCGACTTCTCCATGACGCGTCGCTGCTCGACGACGTCCCCCGCCGCGTGGCCCGAGCCCTCTCAGTCGGAGTTCCGCCCGCCCAGAAGGCCGGCTGGGTCGACGGCTTCTTCGCAGACGGGGCGCTGCTGCTGATCCACGACACGGAGCTCCTGGGCCTGCTCGACGACTGGGTGTGCGAACTCGAGGGGCAGCAGTTCGTGGACGTCCTTCCGCTGGTCCGACGTACGCTCGGTTCGTTCAGTCCCTCCGAACGCCGGACCATCGCGGACAGCGTTCGCGCAGGCAGGCGTGGCCCGGCGACGGCGGCCGACGCACCGGTTGACGCGGCGCGCGGCCGAGCAGCACTGGCTACGGTCGAGCTGATCCTGGGGGTGTCCGCGTGAAGCCGGTGGACGTTGGGGAGCGGGACCGCCGGTGGCGGCTGTTGCTCGGTGGGGCCTCGGAGCAGTCGATGGGTGTGAGCCTGTCGAAGGAGGAAGCCGCCATGGACGCCGCACTGGCGGCCCTGTACGACTCCGACGGGCAGGGGGAGCCGGGCGGGGACGGGGGCCCAACCGGTGGCCCGCGGCAGGGCGGCAGGCGCGGAGGGCTGGGCGCCTCGGCGCCACGGGTCGCGAGGTGGCTCGGCGACATCCGGACCTACTTCCCCACCAGCGTGGTCCAGGTGATGCAGAAGGACGCGGTCGAGCGGCTGAACCTCACCCAGCTCCTGCTCGAACCGGAGCTTCTGGAGTCGGTCCGGCCGGATGTGCACCTGGTAGGCACCCTGGTGAGCCTGAACCGTGTGATGCCGGAGCACACCAAGGCGACCGCACGCATGGTGGTCTCGAAGGTGGTCGAGGAGATCGAGCGGAGGATCGCCGACAAGACCCGCTCCGCCGTCACCGGTGCGGTGAACCGCGGCAGTCGCACGCATCGGCCCCGCCTCCGGGACATCGACTGGAACCGCACGATCGCCAAGAACCTGAAGAACTACCTTCCGGAGCACCGGACCGTCGTGCCCGAGAGGCTCGTGGGCTACGCACGCAGCACCCAGGTGGTCTCCAAGGACGTCATCGTGGCGATCGACCAGTCCGGATCGATGGCCGAGTCGGTCGTCTACGCCTCGGTGTTCGGCGCCACCCTGGCGTCGATCAGGTCCGTCAAGACGTCGCTGGTCGTCTTCGACACCGAGGTGGCCGACCTGACCGAGAAGCTGGACGACCCGGTGGATGTGCTCTTCGGCTGTCAGTTGGGCGGCGGCACCGACATCAACCGTGCGATCGCCTACTCCCAGAGCCTGGTCACGAGACCCGCCGACTCCATCTTCGTGCTGATCTCCGACCTCTACGAGGGCGGGATCGCCGAGGAGATGATGCGGCGGATCGCGGCGATGCTGAGCTCGGGCGTGACGGTCGTGGTCCTTTTGGCGCTGTCGGACTCCGGCGCGCCCTCCTACGACCACGAACACGCCGCTGCACTGGCGGCGATGGGCGTGCCGACGTTCGCGTGCACCCCCGACCTGTTCCCTGACCTGCTGGCGGTGGCACTCGGCAGAGGCGACATCGGGCAGTGGGTGTCGAAGTCCCAGCTAGAGCTGCGCAGCGAGTAGCCAGCACCTCTCAGGACCGGAGCCGGAGGCCCCGGGGGGTCGCGACGAAGCCCGCTGCTTCGAGAGCATGGCGCAGGCCGCTGGACCGCTCCCCGAAGCCGAGGATGTGCTGACCGTCGGCCCGCTCGACGGTCAGCCGGCCCAAGGCTCCATGCCGCACGGCCGTGGCGAGAGCGGAGGTGGCGTGTACGAGCACCTCCTGGTCGTCGCTGAAGGTCAACAGCGTCCGGCCTCCACGTTCGACATACAGGGCCAGCTCGCCCTCGACGAGCACGACCAGCGCTCCGGCCTTGCGCCCGGGCCGGTGGGACGACCGGCCGGCGCCATCGGTTGAGGGCTCCGCGGCGTCGTCGACCACCCGTTCGGGCCAGGGGAGCGCCGCGCCGTACGGGTTGGCCGGGTCCGTTGCAGCCAGGGCGACGGCGGAGGGCTTGGCGCCGGGGTCGCCGCCCGGCTCGCGGGAGTAGGACCGCAGCCGGTCCACGGCACCCGGGGCCCCGAACTGGGCGGCGCCGAGGGAGGCGATGAAGTAGCCGCGACGACACCGCCCTGAGTCCTCGAAGGCGGAGAGCACCTTGTAGACACCCGCGAACCCTCCCGGCACCCGCTCGCTCGTGACCGCCCCACGGGTCACGATGCCGTGCCGTTCCAGAAGCGCCTCGGCGCTCGCATGCGCGCGTCGCGTGACGTCGGGCTCGAGCTCGGGCAGGAGCGCCCAGCGTCCCGCCACCGAGGGCGGCCCGGTCCGGCTCGGCCCGCGGCCGGGTGCCGGCGGCCGGCGGGAGGCGAGCCGAGCGCGCGCAGGCGTACGACGGGCGCCGGTGGCGCGGTGGGCGGTCCGGCCCGTGCTGGTCAGCGCTCGCAAGGGCGCCAGGGTGTCCCCGGACACCCGGCCGGCCCAGACCAGGTCCCACAACGCTGCCTGCATCGCCGCGTCGTCCGTCAGCCCGACCTCCTGCTGAGCGAGGTCGGCGAGCTGCCGGAAGAAGTAGGCGCCGCCTCCGGCCAGGGCGTCGAGGATGGCGTCGTGCAGGGGCGTGCTCTCCAGGTCGCCGTGGTCGGGAAGGGTGAGGTGTGCGGAGTCGGCGAGATGGAGCGACACCCAGCCGTCCGTGCCCGGGAGCGCCCCGTGGCCCGCCCAGAGGACTTCCCCGCCTGCGGTCAGCTCGTCGAGCATCGAGGGGGCGTAGTCCACGACCCGGCCGGCAAGGACGAGCGGCTCGATTGCCGAGGCCGGGACGGCGCAACCCGCGAGCTGGTCCACCACGGCGAGCACGCCGTCGACCCCGCGGAGCCCTCGTCCGCCGCCGCTCGCCGCGGTGACGTTCTGCCACGCCGGGAGGAACCGCCCGAGGGTGGCCGGCTCCACCGGCTCGACCTCCTTGCGAAGCGCGGCCAGGGACCTGCGGCGGAGCCGGCGGAGGACCTCGGCGTCGCACCACTCGGAGCCGGCGGCCGCCGGACGGAACTCACCCTCGAGCACGCGGCCATGACCGCTCAGGCGGACCAGGGTCTGGTGTGCGACCGCGACACCCACACCCAGTCGCGCCGCGGCATCGGCCGTGGTGAAAGGTCCGTGCGTGCGTGCGTGGCGCGAGACCAGGTCGCCCAACGGGTCGGCGACCGGCTCGGTGAACGTCTCCGGGGTCCCGGGCGGCACGGGGACGCCGAGTCCGTCCCGGAGCCTCGCGACGTCCTCCACGACGGCCCAGCGATCCTCGCCCGCCATGCGGACGGGCACGATCCGGCGGGACTCGCGCAGCAGGTCCAGCCAGGTACTCGTCCGGTCACGCACCTCGTCGACGACCCGGGCAGCCACCTCGTCGGTGGTCATCGGACCGAGCAGCCTCAGCAGGTCGGCCAGCCCCTCGGCGTCCCGGGCCTGCCGGTCGGGAGCGAGGCGCTGGAGCTCCGCCTCCACCTGCGCGAGGACGTCCGGGTCGAGCAGCTCGCGAAGGTCGGCACGTCCGAGCAGCTCGGCCAGGAGGCCTTGGTCGAGGGAGAGGGCGGCTGCCCGGCGCTCGGCGATGGGGGAGTCGCCTTCGTACATGAACGCGGCGACGTACCCGAACAGCAGCGACCGTGCGAACGGCGACGGCTGCTGGGTCGCGACCTCGACGAGCCTGATGCGGCGTGACCCGATGTCCTTCATCAGCCCGAGTAGCGCGGGAACGTCGTACACGTCCTGGAGCACCTCTCGGACCGCCTCGAGGACGATCGGGAAGGACGGGTACTTCACCGCGACCTCGAGCAGCTGTGCGGACCGTTGTCGCTGCTGCCACAGGGGGGAGCGACGACCCGGGTCGCGGCGGGGGAGCAGCAGGGCTCGTGCCGCGCACTCGCGGAACCGCGAGGCGAACAGGGCCGAGCCGCCCACTTCGCTGGTGACGATCTCCTCGATCTCGTCGGGCTCGAAGGTCAGCACCTCGGCGCCGGGAGGGTCCTGGTCGGTCTCGGGCACGCGCAGCACGATCCCGTCGTCGCCGGGCAGCGCCTGGGCGTCGATCCCATAGCGCTCGCGCAGGCGGACCCCGATCGCCAGCGCCCAGGGGGCGTGGACCTGTGCGCCGTACGGCGAGTGCACCACGATCCGCCAGTCGCCGAGCTCGTCGCGGAACCGCTCGACGAGGATCGTCCGGTCGCTCGGGAGGGTCGTCGTGGCCTCGCGCTGCTCCTCGAGGAACATCACGAGGTTGCCGGCGGCCCACTCGTCGAGACCCGCCTCGCGTCCGCGGGCGACCGCTTCGTCGCGGGGGAGAGCGGAGAGGTCGCGCGTGAACGCGCCGATGGCGGCCCCGAGCTCTGCGGGGCGCCCGAGCTGGTCGCCCTTCCAGAACGGCAGCCGGCCCGGCTGGCCGGGGGCGGGCGAGACGAGCACGCGGTCGTGCGTGATGTCCTCGATCCGCCAGCTCGTCGCGCCGAGGGCGAAGATGTCACCGACGCGCGACTCGTAGACCATCTCCTCGTCGAGCTCGCCGACCCTGGACGCCTTTTCGCCGACCAGGAACACGCCGAACAGGCCCCGGTCTGGGATGGTGCCGCCGCT
>DASVBF010000014.1:0-10762 GCA_036375975.1 Nocardioidaceae bacterium
CGCGCATGTCATCGACGGCTTCCTGATCCACGGCAACGGCACGGTGAAGAAGACGTTCCCGAAACCGCTTACGGTCCCGGTGCTGAACTTGCTCTCCGACCGCGAGGCCGATCCTGCGCCGCCGACAAACGACCCGCTCTACCGGCTGTGGGAGGTCGCGGGCACCGCGCACTCCGACTACTTCATCGGTTACCAGTCGGTGCACGGCAACGGCCCACGAACCGCCGACCAGCCGGCGGCTGACGAGGACAGCTACCGGCAGATCATCGACAAGGCCGGCAACTACGGCCAGGTCCCCGACCCGATGCTCGGCACCTGCACGCTCGCCGGCGCGGCGATGCCGATGCACTACACCACCTCCACCGCACTGCACGAGCTGAACGCCTGGATCAAGACGGGCACGCCCCCTCCGGCTGCGCCGAGGTTCCGGTTCGACCCCACCACCGGTCAGCTGGCCAAGGACCAGTACGGCAACACCGAGGGCGGCATCCGCCTGCCACCGATCGAGGTCCCGGTGGCGACGTATGCGAGCACGTCCTGCTACCTCGGCGGCATCACCGTCCCGTTCACCGACGTGCAGCTCCAGCAGCTGTATCCGACGTTCGACGACTACCAGGCCAGGATGCACGCAGCGACCGACACCGCCGTCCGCAAGGGCTGGCTGCTCCCACCAGACGCCATCGACCAGATGCGCCGCGTCTGTGCCGTCCAGTCCCGCTACCCGGCCGCCAAACAGGGCACCTGCAGGGGCTACACGCCGCCCCGATTCGCCAGCAGCACATAGCCCACCACGCAGGCTTTCGCGACGTGACCCGGCATTGAGGAGACACGTCCACGCAAGAGGGTCATCAGCGGGCGCAGACGGATGCGGGGTCGCGATTGTGAGGACTCTAACTCGGCGTCTTCTGGCACGGCCGCTACGAGTGAGGCCGGGACGGACGGGCGACACGGCGTCCGCGTTCCACGCCTTCGCCTGGCCGCGTCAACCGCCGCCTGTCGGGAGCGCCACTTTCGCTCTCGTGCCGACGATCGGCAGGGGGAACCTGGCGTTAAGAAGTCGACGCGGGCCAGCGATGCCTACGCCACTCGTCCCATGTCGCGAATCCTGCCGGCGGGTCATCGAGAGGTTCGCTGCCGTCTAGTTCTCCCGGCGTCGGGATGCTGATGATGTCAGCCCATTCGGCGAGCTCCTCGTCGGACATGTGCCAGGTAGTGTGCGGCTCTTCGGCTTGGCGCCGGTCAAGCCGTTTCCGCTGCTCGGCTGCTGGGAGTTCGAAGTAGCGCATTTCCACCGCCGCGCCGCGGTCGGTAGCTGCCTGCCGTAGCGCGGAGCGCTCATCTCGACCCCAGAGGCCGTAATCGATGACGACGTTGATGCCGAGTTCGAGGGCACGCAGCCCGATCTCGAGGAGCCGCCCTTCGATCACGTCCGAGGCCGACGGCGGGTTTGCCAGCCCGTAGAGGGCCTTTACCCACTCGTCCTTCGTAAGACGAAGGGCCTCCTCCTCGACCTCTATGCGCCGCGCCTCTGTGGTCTTCCCGGTGCCTGGCAGTCCTACGGTCAGGAACAGAGTCGGTCGCGTCGTCATCACTTCCCCGTCGGAGCGGTCGCTTCATCATCGCTGACCTCCGCTCCTATCGCGATTCGGGGCGCGCTCATCGAGGTGAGTCTTTCCGCCGCGAACGGACCAGTGGGTCAGATCCATACCACGCCAAACGGTCAGCTGTGTGCCGCTACCGCGGCAACCGCCGAACTCGCGATTCTCCGAATCGCGCGCAGCGCGGAGTCATCGCCAATGTCATAACCTTCGGCGGCGTGCATGACGACGTCGGCGATCTCATGCCAGGTGGTGTGGGCAACCGTGACCAGGGGATCGCAGATCGGCGCCCGTCTTCCGAGTCGCTCGCTGATCAGTCGATACCCGAGCATCACCGCGTCTGCGATTTCAAGACGACCGTCAGGACGTTCTCCTTGCCCAAGCCCCCGTCGTGGAATTTCGCTGCGTTGCCCTCCCACGAGATCTCTTCCAGAAGGCGACGGATCGCGCTGGTCATGCCCCTGACAGTACTGATAGCGGGGGACCTCGTCAGCAGCGTCATTCCGCGATCTACAGGCCCCGCCGGGGCAGCCAGAGAGGCGAAGAGCATCCAGCCGAGGCATCAGCGATCGACCGCAATCACATACGCGTCGTGATCAGACAATCTGTGGCCAACAGCCCCCGCGGCAACGCGATAAGCGGCATTGACATCCCAGTCGATTGGGACCGCGAGGTGGTCGATGGTCCGGTGCCCCGTCGTGCGCCACGGAGTGTGGTCGTTGGCACGCAGAGGCCCGCCTGCTGGGCGAGCTCGACGATTTGCCTGCGACCGTCCAGGCTGCCCACATACTCGGAAACTTCCAACGCCTGGTTCCAATCACCGCCCCAAACCGTCGTCTCGTAGATGCACTTGGCGAGTGCGGCCAGCGTGGCACTGAGCTTTTCCGCCAGCGTTGTCCCTTCCCATGACAGACCACACGATCGCCACGGCAGGACGGAGCTCATGACCCGGAATCCGTCGATGCAGGCCATCACCGTGGCGCGGTGAGGGTCGGGTTCTATCGCGGTGTCGTCGGTGCTGAAGATTGCCGCCCAGGTCTTGCGAGGATTCATGAGGTCAGCAGTGCGGTGCCCCTTCATGCCGGGGATCGCGACTTCCGGGTGCACCTCTGTCAGCAGCCACACGTCGCAACGTCGCAACTTTGGCGCGTCAGCAGTGCGAGGTGATCAGCGGACCACTTCCCATCGAGATTCCAAGTTCCTTCCGCACGCAAGTGATCGTCACGGCGCTCGTCACGTCACACCTGCGAATCGGATAACAAGATTTCTTTCAAGGCAGTCCACGCGTCATTCCGCAATCCTCCGCCTGCGTCCCCGCGGGGTCCTCCTGCCGGTGGGTCACGGAACCCCGAACCAGTTACGCACTTCCTCGACTTCCTCGGATGACAGGTCGATATCCGTTGCGGCCGCGCGGTTGAGGACGTTGGCCACGAAGGCCGTGGCGAGGTCTTCGGCTCGAGGGGGTGGCTGGCGATACAGGGGGCAGCCACCGTACGCGACGCCGTGGGCCACGATCCCCACCGCCTGCCGGTTCACCCGTATGCCGCGCTCTGCTAGCCGGTCGCGGGACCATCGCGTGGCCTCGGTCAGGTTGAACTCGTATGCAGCCACGAACCCCGCTAGGGAGTCATAGATGTTGCTCCAGCTCTCCGACGGGAGCGTGGGAAGCTTCAGCACCGCGGTCACGCGCCTCACCGGGTCGGGAAGCTGCGGCCCGCCGTTGTCCGCTCCTGCAGGCGTTGGAGCGGCATGTCGTCTGCTGTCCCAGATGAAGTGTTGGGACATCTTCACGCCCGGGAGGTCAAGGGCTTGGAGTGCCCGCGTGAAGCCGTTGTACCCGAACCAGCGACTGGTCGAGGTCACAGGACCGAGTTCTCCGCGCAGTTCATCGGCCAGCGTCGCAAGGTTCATCGGTTCCGATGCCTGGGCGTAGCGCTGCGCCACCAGTTCCCCGAACATCACCTTCGCCTCGGCCTCGGTCAGGCCGAGGTTTGGCCTGGGCGCGTCGAAGCCAGCCTCGAGGTTCACGCCGGCGGAGTCCTCAAGATCGTCCTCCAGCTCCTCGGCCTGAGCCTCGAGCAACTCAAGGAGCTCCTCGCCTCCGATCAGCCGGTCGGCAACCGCTCCCAGGACCACGGCGGAGTCGGACGGCGAGAGAAGTGTGGTCCTCCTATCCGACGCGCGCAGCCGCACGATGAGCGGCGTCATGTCGGAGTCGCCCGACGCGATGACAAACTCCTCGTAGCGAACATCGGCCCGCAGCGCCTCGACCGCGTCGATGACCAAGCGGATGTCCGCGCCGTTCTTCGTGTGCGACAGTCGAGGACAGTCGACGACCTCAAACCCTGCGTCGGTGAAAGGCGGGCGGAACTTTGAGAAGTACAACCGCGCCCCGCTGTTCTCCGGATGAGGAATCCAGCCGGCCGGGTTCATATAGCAGCGCAGGACCAGCCAACGCCGCGGCGACTCATCCTGCCCACCGCCAGCCAGACGGCGCAGCCACGCTCGCGGCTGCTCGGCGAAGCTCATCGCGATCTTCGGATCCAGCTTCGCCAGAGCACCGAACACATTGTCGAAGTCGAGGTACAAGACACTGCGCACCGGCTCCATGTAGGACAAACTAGCCGCGCGACCGATTCGCCGGCTCGGATTGGCACCTCCGATGGACCAATCCGTCGCAACGCCGGTCGCAGGCGCGTCGCACCGCGATTGCGATTGCTCAGCCCGCACCTGTGCCGCGAGAGTGCGATCGTGCTGTACGGGCGGCCAGACCCAACCTGGCACCCGTTCGGGCAGCGGCCCCGGCTGTGAACCTGCCGCTCGCCACACGACGCAACCGCGCTTGAGTCGGTTCTTCGTCGCTGTTGACCACGGAGTCCAAATGTCGGGGGTCACCTGTAGAGATGATTCGACGAACAGGAGGACCAGACATGTCGCATGAGTCAGCAGTAAGGCTGGAGCAGGACCAGCTGGTGCTGGGACCGGTGCGGGTGACGTTCCAGCGCACGCTGCGCATCCCCGAGAACGGGTTGCATGATCTGCCTCCGGGATTTGGGGCCTTCCCGCTCCGCAGAGTCGAGGACTACCCCGACGCGGCGCCGGCTGACTGGCTGGCCCGCGGTGGCGTGATGCTGCCGGTCTATCAGCGTGAGGCGATGTGGCTCTCGTTCGATAGCGAGGAACCCGCTGCCCTCCAGGTCGGCGTCGGCAAGGTGTGCGCCATCAGCGGTGAGCCATGGACCGAGCGGCTCAACCAGGAACCGCAGAACTACGCGGCACTTCCCGACCAACCCTGGCTGGACGGCATCAACGCGGGTGAGGGATTCATCCGCCAGTTCGTCGCCGCACCCCTGGGGCTCGGAGCGACCGTTGAAGCCCAGGTCACCGGGGAGGAAGTCCACGGCGGGGTCCAGCTCCGCGCCGTGGGCGTGACGCCGGACGTCCTCAGCAAGTGGCGCGAGCGGGCGCAGGACGACTACCTGATGTTCGACAACATGGCTGTCGGGTCGGTCGATGCCCTCGAGATGGGCCTCGGTGCCGGCGGCACGATGCGTCAGGAGATCTACGCCGACGAACGTGCGCTCACCGACTACGACGAGAACCGCTCCTGGCAGGTCTTCGTGCATCTGTGCTCGACCGCCCAGTGGACCGCCATCACTGGTGAGGTCGCGCCACCCACGCCGATCGACCGGGAGACGTACGTGCAGTACGGACTGCCGTGGTTCGACTACTACGACGCAGACCGAGACGACATCGCAGCCAGCGACACTCTCGCCAAGGTCAAAACCGTGGGCGAGGTCCTTGGCCAACACGAGGAACCCTTCACGCCGGTCGACCCGTCGAAGGTAATCAAGCTCAAGGACAACGAAACGGACCCGGAGTCACCCGAAGCGTCGTAACCCCGGCCGAAGATCGAGGAACCAGGCGACCGGCGACCGATGGCACTGCTTCAGGTATGGAACCGCTCCGCCTCGCTGACCATCTCGTCTCATCGGTGGGTGAGCATCCCGCAGGGCCGCAAGTTCGACTTCGCGGGCCAGAACGTGCAGACACTTCCTGCGGACCGCGGCTACTGCCCGCTGTTCCCTGGCACATGCCGCTGTCCGCGCGCTGACCCTGGTGAACGACGCGGCGCAAGCGCCGCTGTAGTGATCGAGGGCGTCAACGACTACGGCGGGGATATCGGCAGTTGTCGCATCCGCGTATCCCGCGAGAGCGTGTCGAGGTGGGTCTTTTCGCCGCGCGGTCCGCGTCGCCGGCACCCGGTCGGACGGCACCAGAGCCGGCCTCGGCGACTGCCTGGGCCAGCGATACTGCTTCGCCCGCTGGGTCGCCCAGGGCTGACGCTCGACCTGACGTCGCCCGGGTCGCGTCCCAGCGCACCTTGTGCGGCGTCGTCGGAGGGGACCGCCGGCAGGTGCCGGACAGCTACCTCTGCGTGTCCGAGTTGTAGGCGGCGAAGGTGATGGTCGTGGTCGGTTCGAACTCCAGGAACTGTGGCTCGGTGCCGGCGGCACCTGTTCCCAGCCTCTGGACGGCGAGCTGGAAGACCTCGCGTTTGAAGGCGTCTGCCTGCTCCTTGGACTCCCACACCTCGATGACCTCGAAGCCATCGTCGGTCACTCGGGCAACGTGGAGGATCGCGCCCTCCGGTACCTGGGCTCCGAGAAGCTCACCGATCTGCTGGTGCATGGCCTGGTACGCCTCGATGGGCGCGCCGACCCGGACGATCTCGCCGTAGGACATGGTTGGTCTCCCCTTCCGGTCGCGGCCGGGCGGGCGTGCCGGCAGGTACATGGGTTCTGGGTTCAAGCTCCCCTGCGACTGCTGCTCATGTGTCCACCGAGGAAGCCTCCGACGATGGCCGCCAGTGCTCCTGCCCTGGCCAGTCGGACGCCCAGCTCATGGTGGTCACCGACACGAGCGGTCCACGAGGCCACGAAGATGAGCACTGCCAAACCGTTGGCT
The DNA here is from genome assembly GCA_036375975.1 of Nocardioidaceae bacterium. Taxonomy (GTDB): domain Bacteria; phylum Actinomycetota; class Actinomycetes; order Propionibacteriales; family Nocardioidaceae; genus Nocardioides_C. Next base: position 6,567 of record DASVBF010000014.1, read on the forward strand.
GCGGCGTGCACGACGCCGACTCGCTTGGTGGCGTGGTCGGACAGCGCCCACTCAGCCCATCCCGCGACAGCCGTGGGCGCCGCCGATAGGACGCCGAGGCCCATGAGCCGCGTCGCCGACCGCTGCGAGGACGCGTCTGGGAAGAGGTCGAGGAACATGGCCATGAACCAGGCACCGAAGGGTACGTCGGTGAGGATGGGGTGGAGGGGGATGCCGGTCGCGTCGCCGTGGAGGAAGCGGCGCAACGGCTCCCGGCTGACCAGCAGCTGCGCGAAGGGGGCTGCGGCCTCCACCGGCCGGTCGAGCGCTTCGGCTCGCTCCAGCCGACCGAGGAGACGGAAGTAGCGGTTGCCCCTTCCGGACGCCCCCACTCCTTCGAGTGCGTGTTGGGGCGGCTGAGGGGACCGAACGACGGGCTGAGGCATGAGACCCACGTCCTTACCTGTGGCCGTGGTCCAGGGGCTGGGGGCCGAGCGGCGGGGGCATGCGACCCACGCTACTACTTTCGTAGTGCCCAGTCACTACTTGTATAGTCCCTCCGTGGCGACCTTACGAGAACGTGCCCTCGACGCGGCCGTCGAGCTACTCGGCACCCAGGGGCTCCGCGCGCTCACCCACGCCCGGGTCGACGAGCGCGCCCGTCTCCCCAAGGGGTCGACATCCAACTACTTCAGGACGCGCAAGGCGCTGCTGTTCGGTGTCCGCGAGAGGCTCGCGGAGCTCGACACCTCCGCGGTGGGGACCACGCTCCTCCCGTCCTCGAGCGACGAGCTCGTGGAGGTGCTGTGCGGGCTGCTCGACCTCACCACCCGCGACCGCCGCGTGCCCACCACGGCCAGGCTGGTTCTCTTCCTGGAGGCGAGTCACGACGAGCTCCTCAGAGAGTCCATGACGCACGACCGGGAGGCGATGGAATCGATCGTCGTCGTCGCGCTCGCCCGACTCGGCGCGCGCAACCCGGTCACGGCCGCCGCCGCGGTCGCCGCGTGCTTCGAGGGCCTGCTACTGCATCGCATCGCCCGGCACGACGAGTCGGACCCTCGCCCGGTGTTCGAACTGGTGGTTGGTGCCGCACTGGAATGACTCGGGGGCACCCCATCCCTGCTCCCCGGCCGCCTGCGACCAGCGTCATTCCGCCGCCAGTCGGGCGCGCAACCCAGCCGTCGATGCAATTGACGAGGCTGCAACCCCACGGGGCATCTCGCCGCGCCACTGGTCGCGAGGCCGGCGAGCCTCAGACTCCCACGATGCGGAACTCGTTGCCGTCCGGGTCGGCGAACTCGACGCCCTCGTCGACGTCCGCGATGCGGGTCGCCCCGAGCGACGTCAGCCTCGAGATCTCGGTCTCGAGGTCGGCGGCGGCCAGGTCGAACCGTTGCCGGTTCCGCCCCTGCTTGGGAGCCATAGGCGGCCCGCCCCACGCCAGTTTGGTGCCGCCGGCCGGCGACTGGATCGCGGTTTCCTGCTCCTGATTCCACACCAGCGGCCATCCGAGAACCTTGTGCCAGAAGACCCCGACCGCTCGAGACCCGTCGCAGGCGACCTCGCCGAGTGGACCGCAGCCGGCGAGGAAGCCGTTGCCAGCCTCGATCACGCAGAATTCGTTGTCACCCGGATCGCTCAGCACGACGTGCCCCTCCTCGGGCAACTGGCCGACATCGAGGTGGCATCCGCCGATGCTCAGGGCCTTCTCGACCGTGGCCCGCTGCCCCTCCAGACTGGCGCTGGTGAGGTGCAGATGCAGTCGGTTGAGCCCGACCTTCGGGGTGGACGCCGCCACGAAGCGCAGCCCGACCTGCCTCTCGTCCCCCGGGAGCAGCACGCCGTCGTCCTCGTCGACGACCTCCCGTCCGAGCAGCTCAGCCCAGAACCGGGCCACCGCTGTCGGCCCGCAAGCGTCGAAGGCAACTGCTACGAGACGTGTGGGCACCTTCTGCACGCTAGACGCGACTCGGCGCGCGGGCACCTGGTTTCTTGCGGACAGTCGATTGCTCCCTGGCGGTTCCGCACCGATCCACCGTGATTCGAAACTCCTCGAGCCACGGTGCATGGTCCCATTTGAAATAGCGCTCAGCGAGGAACCCATCTATCTCGCCCCGGACGACTTCAACCAGTGGCAGCGGGCTCGACGGTGGCCGGAATCCGACCGGGAGCTGAGCTCGTGCCGGGCTATCAAGAGCGTCGATCGTTGCGTCGTCGACCGACGGGGTCAGGCTCACGGCGAGGCGGCGAGCCTCGCCCTCGTTCCGTAGCCAAGCTGATTCAAATGCACCGCCACCCCGAGTTGCCCACCAACGAAGGCCGAGTGCCGGCGACGTGACCACCGCGAGCTCTGTGACGCCATCAATCTCGAGGGTGACGTGGACCCGCCAGTTGGGGTCGCGGCGGCTGAAGAATCTAGTGATGGGGTCAAGAATCCAGAGGCGCTCGGAGTCGCCTACGTGTCCGTGCTCCTCACCGAGGACCGCATCCTCAGGGCGCAAGTCTCCCGAGTGACTCGCGAAGCAGACGTTCGACCGCAAGATCAGCCTCGGTCACCGGCGACCCATCCGCCTTGGGCGTGGACGTGACACCCGCCTCGAAGTACCCCAGAGCCAGATCAGCGGCCTGGTCTGCGACTTCAAGGTCCTTCAGGCTTCCCATCTCGGTGAACGGTAGCGACCGCAGCTGACTGGCGCGCTCATGTGGTAGCCGCTGGTCGCGCACTCCGGCGGTGCGTCATTCCTGTCGGCTGGGCATGACTTTCACGGACATGCCGATGAGCGGTCGTTGCGCGAGAATGCTGTCTCATGACCTTCCGGTTCGATCTGGTGGCTGACAGCGGACAATTCCTGTTCGCTGATCGGGGCTGGGACAAGATCCGCTTCCACCTGTTGGAGTTCCAGCCCGCCAAGAAGGTGAGCCTGGTGGGCGAGCCGCCATCTCGGATTCGAGTGGTGTCTCACGGCGACCGGGCCGACGTCGCCCCAGCACTCCTGACGACGATCGAGGAACTGGCTGGTACGTCGCTCCGGGTCGAACTGCTGGACTGAGCCAGTTCTCTGAACCGCACGCACATGCCGCCGAGCGTGAAAGTGTTCAACAAGTAGCTGATCAGCGGACGTCGGGCCAGGGGCAGCGCCTTCTAGCCTGCGGCCGAGTTAAGCGTTGGTATCGCGCGCGGGGACCTGCGGGAAGTCCATAAACATGAACGCTCGCAAGAATCCGGCCACACAGGCAACCCCTGCGAGGCCAGCCCCTTCACCCCATTGCACCCCGTCGGTGAGTCCGCCGAGCCACATGCCGACCACACCTGACAATGGGATCAACCACGGACCCGCTGCATCGACGGCGAACTCCCAGCCCCTAGGTCTGATGCTTCTCTCGACTCGGCGGCGCACCAACCGTGCAAGGCTCCAAGTGATGGCGATGCCCACCAGGTAGCCAACCAGCGCCACGGCCGCGGCGGTGGTCAGGCTAGTAGCCGACGCCACCGAGGCCGCCAGTCCGAAAGCTGCCACAACGAGGAAGACCTCGATGCCCACCACCGGCCAAGGGTTCAGCACCTCGCCGGTGGCATGGTGACGGCGGTCGCGAGGGACCCGGAAGAAACGGCGCACGGCAGGAAGTGTCGCAGTCCTGCGACCACATCGCAGGAATAACCGGATCTGCCGATGACAGCGCCTTCGGGTCGCAGGTGTGAAGCCCGACTCGAGCCCCGAATGTTCTCTACTGACGAGCCCCTTCGTGATCTCGGCCAGGCGGTTGGCTGACGCGTCGACGTCGACAGCGACGGTCGGAGCGACGACCGACCGCTGATGGGCTCTGGTCCGTGCCGCACGACCCCCAGAGCGGAGAACGCCCAGATCACGTCTCGAGCTGGAACCTTGCGAACGTGCCGAGGGTCAACGGTAGGGCCTGCTCGACGACAAGGCGACGGGCCGCGGGGCCGATGCGCTTACCGGTGATCGGCCGCCCGTCCCCAAGCGCCACGACCGGGGCTGGGAGGGTCACGTCACGCAGCGCCATCCAGATCTGACGCACCTGTCCGGTCAAGATCCGATGTGACTCCGCACCCGCCTCAAGCTCATTCCACTTCACGGCAAGCCGCCCTGCCCGCATGTGCGCGCCCAGGTCGTCCTCGCGCAGGCTGGTCCGGAGAAACTGCAGGATCGCCAGGCATGTGGGCCTGTCACCATCGCGTCCGTCCAGCAGTT
>DASVBF010000022.1:0-24326 GCA_036375975.1 Nocardioidaceae bacterium
GCCAGTGCCGGCCGGCACCGATGTTCTTGCGCCCGGGCAGCGAGATCAGCGGCGACAACGAGCACTCGTCGTCTCGCGCCATGTAGGCGCCCTCCTCGGGCGGCACCTTGCGCTTGGTGAACCGGATCCACTCGGTGCCCGGACCGCAGTCGTTGCGCCAGTAGAACCGCGGGTGCGTCGCGATGATCTCCCAACCGCTGCGGATCAGCAGCCCCAGGAACAGGAAGTTCAGGAAGTGGGTGATCCGGAGCCACGCGGGGAACCCGAGCTCTGGATCGGCGGCTGCGGCGATGATCATGCGGTTTCGCTCCTCGGGGGTTCTGCGGCGTCGGGCCGCGGTCCGATTTTTCACGGGTTGCTCGGTGTGAAATAGAGACCACCGACTTGTCCCGGTCGGGCCTTTGGTCCCGTTCTTGTGCAATGCGCGGTCTCTCGTCTCCGTGACCGAGCAGATCTGCCTGCGAGCACGGGCAGGATGGGTGCATGTGGCCTCCCGACGCCGACTCCCTCGTCGCCAGGCAGCACGAGCTGGCCGAGGCAGCTCCGGCCCTCTGGCGAGGGGCGGACGGATCCTCGGCCATCGGGGGCTGCTGGGTGTGCTTCCCGCGAGGCCTCACCGGACGCGGCGGTGCCGGCGACCCCGCCTGGGCGGCCGCTGTGGTGATGCGTGAAGGCCGGCCGGTCGACCAGCATCAGGTCGTGGGTGCCGCCGGCGCGGCCTACCAGCCGGGACTGCTGGCCCTGCGCATGGGTGCGCTAATGGAGCGGGCGGTGCGGGGACTTCGCACCCGCCCGGACGTGCTCCTGCTGGACGCGAGCAGCCGGGACCACCCGAGACGGGCCGGCCTGGCGCTTCATCTCGGCGCCGAGCTCGGCATGCCGACGGTCGGCATCACGCACCGACCCCTGCTTGCCGAGGGCGAGTGGCCGGACGACGAGCTGGGAGCCACCTCTCCCCTCCGGATCGGCGAGACGGAGGTCGCGTGCTGGCTGCGCACCCGGAAGGGCGTCCGCCCCCTCGTCGTGCACCCGGGGTGGTCGATGGACCTGGCGACCGCTGTCGAGATCGTGCTCAGCACGACCCGCGGTCGTCGAACACCCGAGCCGCTGCGTCGGGCACGGCACCTGACCCGTCGCGCCCGCGCCGATCACGACGCACGCCTCAGTGCACCCACCGACCCTGCCGCATCACGCGCCGCACCGTGAGGTCGTCGCCCACGACGAGCAGGTCAGCGCGAAGTCCGGCCTCGATCCGGCCTACCTCGTCGTCCATGGAGATCGCGGCTGCCGGGGTCGCCGAGGCGGCGTTGACGGCGCGCAGCAGCTCCACGCCCGCGTCGAACACACAGCGGCGGACGACGTCGAGAAGGCTCGCCGTCCCGCCGGCGATCGGCGGCTCGTCCGCCCCGCTCAGCCTTGCCTGACCACCGCGCACGGTCACGGTCTGGGCACCCAGCAGGTAGTCACCGTCTGGCATGCCCGCAGCCGCAGTCGCGTCGGTGACCAGGACCACCCGCCCCGGGGCCAGGAGGTCGAAGACCATGCGCACCGTCTCGTCCGACAGGTGCACCCCGTCGGCGATGAGCTCGACCCTCGCCTCCCCCCGGGCGGCTGCGCCGAGGCTTGCACCGACCGGCCCCGGCGCGCGGTGATGCAGGGGAGGCATGCCGTTGAACAGGTGCGTCACCAGGCCGGGCGTCTCCCGCGCCAGCGCACGGGCAACCACTGCGGCGTCACCATCGGTGTGGCCGACCGCCGGCGTGACACCGAGGTCGTCCAGGAGATCCATCAGCTTCCCGGTCCCGGGGAGCTCCGGCGCGAGGGTCATCACCCGGACGTGACCCGAGCCCGCCTCGACGAGCTCACGGGCGAGGCCGACGTCGGGCAGTCTCAGCTGCCGGGCGTCCTGTGCGCCGCACCGGCTCGGAGCCAGGAACGGCCCCTCGAGGTGGATGCCCGTCACCTCGCCCCGCTCGGCTGCCTCGGCCGCCGCGGCGACCATGGCGAGCATCCGCGACGGGCTGTCCGTCGTCGTGCTGGCGACCAGCGACGTGGTGCCTGCCGACCGATGGTGGCGGGCCACGGCGTCCGGCTGCCCGACCTCACCGCTGGTCACGGCGGCCCCACCGCCTCCGTGGCAGTGGATGTCGACCAGCCCCGGGAGCAGCGTGCCGTCCGGGTCCGGCAGCTCAGGGTGGCCCCGGTAGGACGACACCTCCCCCACGGCGAAGATCCGGTCGCCCACCACGCCGACGTACCCGTCCGCGATCACTCCGGTGGCGGTCACGACCCGGCCACGGAGGACCACGTCGAAGGCCTGCCCGGGCCGCCGGTCTGGCTGCATGGGGACACCCTGCCAGAGGCGTGTGTTTCTGATCACCCGCTCTGGATCGGGGGATACCCTCGGGTGTATCTTCGCATCAACGGCCCGGTGAGCCGTCCCCCGTGCTCATCGGGCCGTCTTCCATGCACAGCGGTCGCTGCGATCCCCAAGCAGCCCAGCTCCGCGGACGTCTGCTCCGACGACGCCGAGGCGTGAGCCCAGGAGCCCCCGCTCGGTCATCCGTTCCCGTCCTCCTTGCGCTCCTTGGCGATCGTCTCCTCGACGATGGTGTTCAGCCGGGCGCCGGCCGGCCACCCCACGTAGTGGCAGAGGAAGACGACGATCTCGCGTAACGCGTCCTCGTCGAGCTCGCCGTTCCGGAACGCCGCGGGCACCTGGATGCCCAGGACGTCGTTGCCGCCAGAGGCGGCGAGGATCCCGATGAGGAGCAGCCGGCGATCCCTGATGGAGAGCCCCGGCCGGCTCCAGATGTCGGCGAAGAGGTGGTCCGCGGTGTACCGGTAGAAGTCACCCGGAGCGTCCGAGAACTCGAAGCCGTAGACCTCCTCCATCTTCCGCAGCCCACGGGCACGAACCTCCGGGAGGCCGTCGAACCTGTCCGCCGTCACGCCTCCACCTCCGCATGTGTGGGCAGGCCCAGTCCGGGACCCAGCCGGTCGAGCGCTTGGCGCGCGAGGGGTACGTCGACGTCCAGCTTCTCCGCGAGCTCGATGGCGAACCGGAGGTCCTTCTCCCCCAGCGCCCGGACGTGGTCGAACACGGAGTACCAGAAGTCGTCACGCTCCAGCGCAGCCGTCGTGCCGCGGTGCATGATCGCCCCTGGACCGCCGGTGATCGCGTCGGTGTGGCGGACGACGTCGCCGAGCGCGACCAGGTCCAGCCCCGAGGCCTCGGCGAGCCGCTGCGCCTCCGTTGCCGCGGTGAACGCGACGAAGTGCAGCAGGTTGCGAGCCAGCTTCATCCGGGTGCCGCTTCCGACCGGGCCGGCGTGCACGACCTTCGACCCCATGAGGGCGAACGGCTCGCGGCAGGTGGCGAAGGAGTCCTCCGATCCGCCTACGAGGATCGCCAGCGTCCCGGCAGACGCGCCCACGGCCCCGCCGCTCACCGGAGCATCGACCACCCGGACCTCATGACGCGCGGCGAGCTCGGCCAGCTGTTCGGGCGTCTCCGGAGCCACCGTCGAGTGGATCGCGACGGTCAGGTCCCGGCGGCCCGCGGCGAGAACCTCGCTCAGGACCTCGCGCACCTGGCGGTCGTCGCGCACCATGACGCACACCAGGTCGACGTACTCGGCGAGCTCGCGGACGCTGCCGGCCACCCTCGCGCCCGAGCCGCCCAGCTCCTGGAGGGGCGTCGCCGCGACGTCGTGGACCCAGAGCCCGCCGGGCCACGGGAGCAGCCGTTGTGCCATCGGCTTCCCGATCTGGCCCAGGCCGACGAAGCCCACCGGCCCTGGCGTCCCTGTCGCGCTCATGGCCGGAACACCTGGCCGCCGTCGACCGCGACGATCTGCCCGGTCACCCAGGAGGCCTCCTCGGAGAGCAGGAAGAGACAGGCGCCGACCATGTCCTCCGGCTGGCCCATCCGCTTGATCGCGAGGCCCTTGACCAGCTCCTTGCTGGCGTCTCCGGCCTGGATCCGGGTGGCCTCGGTGTCGGTCGGGCCCGGGGCGATCGCGTTGACACGGATGTTCATGCCGCCGAGCTCGTGGGCGAGCTGCTGCGTGAGCCCGTTGATCCCCACCTTCGCCAGGCCGTAGAAGCCGGAGTACAGGTAGGCGGCCGTCGAGCTCTGGTTGACGATGGCGCCGCCGCCGCGCTTCCGCATCTCCGGGTAGACCGCGCGCGTCATGACGAGCGCGCCGTCCATGTTCACGCCCATGAACTTCTTGTAGTAGTCCCAGTCGACGGTGACCAGGAGGTCGAACTGCATCGCGCCGTAGATCGCCGCGTTGTTGACGAGCAGGTCGATCCCGCCGTACTCCGAGACAGCCCTCTCCACCATGGCCGCCGCAGACTCGTGGGAGGACACGTCGGTCCGCACGTACATCGCCCGGCCGCCGTCGGCCTCGATGGACTTGGCGACCACCTCGCCGGCCTCGGCGTTGATGTCCGCGACGACGACGCTCGCCCCCTCGGCCGCCAGCGCGCGGGCGTACGCCTCCCCGATGCCCTGGGCCGCGCCCGTGACGACGGCGACCTTGTTCTCGAACCGCAAGTTCTTCTCCTTCTGGGTCACGATCGGACGGCTCACGCCGGTTCGGCGATCAGCTTGGTCTCGAGGTACTCCTCGAACCCGGCCACGCCCATCTCCCGCCCGATGCCGGACTGCTTGTAGCCGCCGAAGGGCGCGTCGGCGTTGAACCAGACCCCGCCGTTGACAGCCAGGGTGCCGGTGCGGATCCGGGCGGCGACCGCCTTCGCCCGTTCGAGGCTGCCGGAGTCCACGGACCCGGAGAGCCCGTAGGGCGAGTCGTTGGCGATGCGTACGGCGTCCTCGTCCCCGTCGTGCGGGATGACCACGAGCACGGGGCCGAAGATCTCCTCGCGGGCCACCCGGGCGCTGTTGTCGAGCCCGGCGACGACGGTCGGCTGGACCCAGAACCCACCCTCGAGGCCGTCCGGCAGGCTCTCGGGCCGGCCCCCGCCCGCGACGATGCGACCCCCCTCCTCGCGGGCGAGGTCGATGTAGCCCTGGACCCGGTCGCGCTGCTTCGCGGAGATGAGCGGGCCGCACACCGTGCCGGGATCGGTCGGGTCGTTGGCGGGGAGCATCGCCATGGTGTCCGCAGCGACCTGCACCGCCTCGTCGTACCGGTCCCGCGGGACGAGCAACCGCGTGGTGAGCGCACAGCCCTGGCCGGCGTGGATCGCCACGCTGAAGGCTGCGGCCCCGACCGCCGCCCGCAGGTCCGCGTCGTCGAGGACGACCGCCGCGGACTTCCCGCCGAGCTCCAGGAAGACCCTCTTCAGGGTCTGTGAGGCGTCCGCCATGATGGCGCGGCCGGTCGCGGTCGAGCCGGTGAACGACACCAGGTCGACCCGCTCGTCGCTCGTGAGCTTTCCGGCCACCGCGTTGTCGCTGGGCGTCACGACGTTGAAGACCCCGGGCGGGATGTCGGTGTGCTCGGACACGAGCCGGCCCAGCTCGCAGGCCACCCAGGGCGTGTCGGGGGCAGGCTTGAGGACCACGGTGTTGCCCGCTGCGAGAGCAGGGCCGATCTTCGCGAGGTTGATCTGGTTCGGGAAGTTCCACGGCGTGATCGCCGCGACGACGCCGACGGCCTCGCGTCGGACGGTGCGCCGCGAGGCAATGCCCATCGGCTCCGCGACGCCGAGGTCCTGCTCCCACTCGTAGCGCTCGGCGAGGTCGATCGTCCAGCGCAGCGCCTCCACCGGCACGTCGTACTGCGGGCCGGCGGTGAGGAACGCCGGCGCCCCCGCCTCAGCGGTCGTGAGTGCTCGCATGGCGTCTGCGTTGTCGACGAGCGCATGGTGCAGCTGTCGGAGGCAGCGGACCCGGAGCTCCAGGTTCGTCGACCAGTCGCTCTCGTCGAAGGCGCGGCGGGCCGCGTCGATCGCCGCGTCGACGTCGGCCTGTGTTGCGTCCGGAGCGTGCCCGATCTCCATGCCGGTGGCCGGGTTGAGGACCGGGAAGGTCCGGCCGTCCGATGCGCCGACCAGCTTGCCGTCGATCAGCATCTGGGCCGGGGGGTTCGCGGGGCTGGTCATGCCGACCCCTCCCCCGTGGCCGCCTGGGTGGTGTGCAGGCCGGCTTCCACCGGCGGCGGCCACACCGGCGACGGCAGGTCGGCCAGGGAGTAGTGACCCGGCTGGGCTTTCCCGTCCAGCGTCATCCGGTCGAGCAGCGGCTGCGGCGCCTTGCCGTCCTGCACGATCGAGAGGAACGTGTGCGCCGTCGACCCGAGGTCGAACCAGTCGCGCTGCCAGGCGAAGCCCTCAGCCGAGTAGCCGAACCAGCTCCCGCCGATCCCGAGGATCTCGTACTCCTTGCCGCTGTCGTCGTGGATGCCCGCGCGCTGGCGCCAGAAGCCGACGATCATGCCGTTGGCCTCGTCCATCACGGTGGCGACGTAGTCGTAGTGCCAGCCGTCGAGCCCGGCCATCTCGGTGCCGAGGGCGTACTTCCGGATCTCCTCACGACCGACGGCCATGAAGTGCTCGTCCGGGGTGTACATCCAGCCGTAGGTCGCGTCCTCGACGTAGTAGTCCGCGAGCATCCCCCAGTCGTTGCGCCGTTCGGCCTCGCGGTTGGCCTCCAGCCAGCGCTGCCAGAACTCCTCCATCTCCGCGCGGGTGTAGCCGGTCATGCCCATGCCTTCCGTCGATCGGTCTTCTGCTGTCGTCGCTGTCGGTGAGGTGCTCATCGGTCCTCGATGGCGAGCGCCATCGCGGGGCAGTACCTGACCGCCGCGCGGACCTTCTCCCGAAGCGACTCGTCGGGGTGCTCCTGGAGTACGACGACCTGGTCGGTGTCGTCGTCGAAGCCGAAGACCTCCGGGGCCTCCTGCTGGCAGTTCTGGTGCCCCTGGCACAGGTCCAGGTCCGCGACGACCCTCATCGCGCCCTCACCGCCCCTGCTCATGACTCGGCTCACGACCGGGACGCCGGCGGTACCGCACCCGGCAGGGTTGCTCGAGCTGGATGACCATCTTGGAGGTGTCGTCACGGTAGGTCTCGGAGGGCTGCGACATCTCGAACTCGTAGTCGCGGAGGATCACCGAGAAGATCGCCTTGAGCTGCATCATCGCGAACGCCGAGCCGACGCACCGGTGCTTCCCGGCGCCGAACGGGATCCAGGTCCACCGGTTGAGCAGGTCCTCCTGCCGCGGGTCGATGTAGCGGCCGGGGTCGAAGAGGTCGGGCTCGGGGAAGTCCTCGGGGATCCGGTTGGAGACGCGGGGTGTCGCGCCGACCATCGTGCCGGCCGGAATGTGGTGACCACCGATCTCGACGTCCTGCTTGGCGACCCGCAGCAGCAGGATCAGCGGCGGGTGCAGCCTGAGGGTCTCCTTCAAGGCAGACTCGAGCCGCGGGATCGAGCGCAGCGCCTGGAAGGACACCTCCGACCCGTCGGCGTACAGCTCGTCGAGCTCGGCCACGACGTCCTTCATCACTTCGGGATGGCGGAGCAGCTCGATGAGCGTCCAGGCGGCCGTGCCTGAGCTCGTGTGGTGACCGGCGAACATCATCGAGATGAACATGCCGGTGATCTCGTCGGCGCTGAAGTGCGTCGTGCCGTCGTCGTTCTTCAGCGAGATCAGCACGTCGAGCAGGTCCCGGTCCTCCTTGTCCGGGACCGGCTCGGACGCGCGGCGGTCCATGATGTCCTGCACCAGCTCGACCAGAGCCTCACGGGCCCGGTCGCGGCGGTGGAAGCTCTCGATGTCGGCGTACGCGTCGACGAACGCGAGTGCGTCCGTGCCACGCTCGAGGTCGTGGTAGAGGTGCGCGAACCGAGCGTCGAGCTCCTCTCGGAACCTCGTGCCGATGAGGCAGGAGGAGGTGGTGTAGATGGTGAGCTCGGCGAACCAGTCGAGGAGGTCGATCTCCCCCTCGTCGCCCCAGCCGGCGACCATCCGGCGGATCTCGGCCTCGATGGTCGTCGCATGACCTCGCATCTGCTCCCCGCGCAGCGACTGGTTGCGCAGCATCTCCTGGCGTCGCTCCGGTGAGGCGTCGAAGATCACGCCCTTGCCGAAGATCGGGGTCATGAAGGGGTATGCCTCGCCCTGGTCGAGCACCGAGTCCGGGGCCCGGAAGAAGGTCTCGTTCACGTCTGCCCCGCTGACCAGCACGACCTCCTTGTCGGCGAGCCGGAACCGGCCGACGTCCCCGCACTCCTCGCGGACGCGCTCGAGCAGGTCGATCGGGTCCGAGCGCAGGTCCTCGAGGTGACCGTGCTCGCTCTCGGGGTGGCGGTTGGACACCTTGGCGATCTGGTCGAGGTCGGCCGTCCGCAGGGCCGCGGTGGTGTCGGTCATCAGTCCTCCAGGGGGGCTTCGGGGGTGACCTCGACGAGATTCAGGTGGACGCCGCGGGGCGCCGAGACGACAGTGCGGATCGCGTCGGCGACCGCCGTCGGCTTCATGAAGTGCGAGTGCCGGGCGTGGCCGAACTTCGTCCAGCCGTTGATGACCATGGCTGCGTCCTCCTCGCTCCAGTCCGTCCCCATCCCGCTCCAGGTCGGGCCCGGCCGGACGAGCGAGGCGCGCACGCCGGTGCCCTCGAGCTCCATCTGCATGGCGTGCACCATTCCTTCGAGGCCCCACTTGCTCGCGGCGTAGGCGGCCATGAAGGGCCGCGCCCGGACGGCCACGTCGGAGGACACGAAGACGATGTCGCCTCGACGCCTCTCCACCATGTCCGGGACGAACGCCCGCACGAGCCGGTGCGCCCCGAGCAGGTTCACGTCGATCTCGTGACCCATCCGGTCGGTGCCGACCTCGTGGACCGAGCCGGGACGGACCAGCCCGGCGTTGGAGACCACGACCTCGACGTCCCCCAGATCGGAGCGGACCGCCTTCGCGAAGGCCTCGACGGAGCTCTGGTCGGTCACGTCGAGCGGATGCACCACAGCCTCGCCACCCGCCTCGCGGATCTCCTTCGCGACCTCCTCGCACTGCTCCGTACGACGGGCGCCGAGCGCGACCGGGAAGCCGGCGGCGGCGAGCCTGCCGGCCGTGGCCGCGCCGATTCCGGACGAGGCGCCGGAGACGACCGCCGGACGCCGCTCGGGCTGGAAGTACTTGCCGGCCATTCAGCGCATCTCCACTTCGATGGGGAGGGAGGCGAACCCTCGGACGTTGGTGGAATGGACCCGGACCGCTGCCTCGCGATCCACGTCGAAGCTCCTCACCCGCCGGACGAGCTCCTCCAGCGCGATCCGTGCCTCGAGCCGCGCCAGGTGCGCCCCGAGACAGAAGTGCCTGCCGCCCCCGAAGCTGATCAGCTGCGACACCTCATCCTTGTCGCGGTGGACGTCGTAATCGCCTGCTCTGGTGAAGACCCGCTCGTCGCGGTTCGCGGACCCGAGCACGAGCACGAGCTTGGATCCGGCGGGGGAGACCTTGCCGTGCAGGGCGAGGTCCTTCTTGAGGTAGCGCGCGAGCATCTGGCTCGAGGTGTCGAACCTCAGCGTCTCCTCGATCCAGGGCGCGACGAGGTCGAGGTCCCCGAGCACCGCCTGCTTCTGGGCCGGGTGCGCGGACAGGTGGAACAACGCGTTGCCGAGCAGCTTGGTCGTGGTCTCGTTGCCGGCGACGACGGTCAGGAAGAGGAAGGCGATGATCTCGTGGTCGTCGAGCCGGTCTCCGTCGATCGCGGCATGGAGCAGCGCTGAGGTGAGGTCCTCGGTCGGCTGCCTCTTCCGTTGCTCGAGGAGGTCGCTGTAGTAGCCGATCAGCTCGAGCGCCGCCGCCATGCCGGCCTCGGGGACGTCGTACACCCCGTCCTCGCGGTGGACGACGAGGTCGGCCAGGCGGCGCACCTCGTCACGGTCCGGCTCGGGCACGCCCATCATCTCGGAGATGACGTCCATGGGGAGCTTCCCGGCGAGCTCCGGGATCCAGTCGAGGGTGCCGCTCTCCCCCGGAGCCGGGAGGGCCTTGTCGAGGTAGGCATCGGTGAGCGCCTGGATGCGCGGGGACAGGTCGCGCACCCTGCGTGGCGTGAACCCCTTCGACACGAGTGCCCGCAGTCGCTGCTGCCGCGGCGGGTCCATGGCGAGGAACGACATCACCTTGTGGGCATCGGGGCCCCACGCGCTCTTGTCGACGGATACGCCCATCGAGTTGGAGAACGTGGTGTCGTCCTTGAGGGCGGCGGCCACGTCGGCGTGCCGGGAAAGCACCCAGAAGTCGTGCTGGTCGTTGTGGTGCAAAGGGTCCTCGCCGCGCAGCCGCGTGTAGACCGGGTACGGGTCCTCCTGGAACCCGTAGTCGTACGGGTCGAAGACGATCGGGCTCGAGGTGTCGTGCGCACCGTGCGCGGTGAGCGTCATGCGTGCCCCTTCATGATGACGGCGATGGCGTCGTCGAGCCGGTCGGCCATCTGCGAGTAGGTGAAGAACCCCATGCCTGCATGGAGCAGGGCGCCGAGGAACGTGAGGCTCAGCGTGTCCAGGACGGCCGGGTCGCCGTCGGGTCCCAGGGCCTTCTGGAAGCGCCGGGCGTACTCGTTGCCGATGCGGATGCGCAGCCGCTCCACAGCCGGGTCCGTGCCGAGCAGCGCCCTGGTCGCGGCGGCAGCCATCTGGGGCGAGTTGGCCAGCATCGTGGTCATCGACCTGGTGAGTGCCGAGAGGCGTGCCACGACGTCGGCGTCGGCGTCGGTCCCAGGAGTCGGATGACCCCGCAGGTGGCGCCAGTAGAGCTCCGCGAACAGGTGGTCCTTGGAGGTGAAGTACGTGTAGGCCGTGGCGGAGGAGACCCCTGCCCGCAGCGCCACCGTGCGAATCGTCAGCCCCTCGACGCCGACGGCCTCGAGCTCGTCGGCGCCGGCGACGAGAAGGCGATCGACGGTCTGCCGCTGCCGTGCGTTGAGCTCCGGCGCCGCCCTGACGTCAAGCTGACTGGACACGTGTCCAGGCTAGGTGGAACGCGTTCTAGTTCACAAGAGGGCGGGACGAGCTTTCTCGCCACTGATCCCGAGTCGCCCCGCGTGTCGTCCGATGAAGTCGACGACCTCCTCGGCCGACTTGTCGGGCAGACCCCAGATCGCCTCGGTGACTCCGGCGGACTCCCACCCCTCGAGAAGCTCCGGCGTGGGCCTGCTCGAGGCGAGCACGTGAATGGCCGGCTTGCCCGGTCGCCCGGCGTCCGCCCATGCCTTGCGGAGGAGGTCGGTCTTGGAGGCCAGGTCCTGCTCCATCGGGGTCGTCATCCAGCCGTCGGCGGTCTGCGCGATCCAGGCGAAGGTCTTGGGTCCGCCGCCGGCTCCGACGAGCACCGGGATGTGCGGCTGGACCGGTTTCGGGTAGGCCCACGAGGCCCCGAACGTGACGAACTCACCGTCGTAGGCCGCCTCGTCCTGCGTCCAGAGCGCCCGCATCGCCTCGACGTACTCGCGGAGCACCGTCCGTCGCCTCTTCGCCGGCACGTGGTGGTCGGCGAGCTCGTCGGTGTTCCAGCCGAACCCGGCGCCGAGCGTCACACGACCCCCGGACAGGTGGTCCAGGGTCGCGATGGTCTTGGCGAGGGTGATCGGGTCCGACTCGACCGGTAGAGCGACCGCGGTCGAGAGCCGGATCCGCGAGGTGACGGTGGCCGCTGTAGCGAGAGAGACCCAGGGGTCCAGGGTGCGGAGGTAGCGGTCGTCCGGCAGCGTCTCGTCACCCGTGCCGGGGTGCGCCGCCGTGCGCTTCACCGGGATGTGCGTGTGCTCAGGGACGTAGAAGGTGTCGAAGCCTGCGTCCTCCGCCGCGAGGGCGGCCGCGGCCGGGGTGATGCCGCGGTCACTGGTGAACAGGACGATGCCGTGCCGCATGAGGTACCTTCCACGGAGGTCCGATTGTCATAGTTGGATCAATGAGATTAGCGGCTGTCCATCCGGAGCGCCATACCCGCCATGGCCGACGAAAGGGAGTGCTAGCCAGGGGAGGCGTCAGCACCCATCGGCTGCCGAGGCAGGATGAACACCCCCTCGGCCCGGACCGTCGGGCCGTGCTCGTCGGCGAGGTGGCCGACTACGAACAGCTTCCGGCCTTCCTCCCGCTCGACGTGCGCCTCGGCGTACAACCGCCCGAGAGGTGTGCCGCGGAGGTACCGCATCGTGAGCGTGCCGGTCATCCGAGGTCGCCCGTCGGCGCCGGCAGCACAGCCGAGGACGTGGTCCAGCACCATGGCGGCCACACCCCCGTGAACCAGCGTGGGCGGGCCTTCGTAGGCAGCGCCGAGCGAGAACTCGCACCACGCCTTGCCGACCCCGTCGGAGCGGAGGTCGAGAGGAGGTGCGATCGCGTTTCGGAGGCCGATGACGGCGTTGCCCCAGGCCCGCGACCTGCTCTTGCCGACGTGGACTCCGTAGCCGCCTTCCCGGACCCGTGCCCGGAGCTCATGGTTGATCGCCTCGAGGCCCTGCTGGACCTTGCGGACCACCTCGAGGTCGACCTCCGTGCGGATGGTCAGGTCGACGAGCTCGCGCAGGGCCCCCGTGAACGGACCGTAGACCGCGCGTTCCTGCTCGACCTCGGCGTCGGTGGCGTCGTCGCGCACGAAGCCGATGGGCAGCTCCGCAACGTCATCGTGGCTCATGAGCACCGCATGCTAGTTCATAGAGGGTTCCATGTCTCCACTGCTATGGTGGCGCCGTGGAACCCCCTGTGACGGCGACCCTGAGCGCCAAGGGCACACGGCTCAACCGACGCGGTCTCGAGACTCGCGACACGGTGCTCGAGGTGGCCGTCCGGTGCCTGGCCGAGGGAGGCCCGGAGTCCGTCAGCGCCAATCTCGTGGCCCGTCGGGCGGGGGTCACCTGGGGCACCGTCCAGCACCAGTTCGGCGACGTCGACGGTCTGTGGGCCGCGGTGCTGGAGCACGTCTCCCGGCGCGGCGCGTCGCTCATGCCCGTCAGCGAGCACGGTGGGCTCCGCGACCGCGTCCACGAGATCGTCTCGCTGATGTGGAACGCCTACGAGAAGCCCGCGGTGAAGGCGATCGTCAACCTTCGGGTTGCGCTGCCCCGCGAGCGGGCGGTGCTCGAGTCCGAGTTCCCACGTACGGCGGCAGCCCTGGTCGACTGGGATGCCAAGTGGGAGGCTGCGGTCCGACAGGCCTTCTCCGGATTCGACATGGATCCCGTGAAGCTGCAGCGGGTCCGGAGCATGCTGCCGGGCGCGGTTCGGGGGCTCTACAGCGAGCAGTACCTCAGCAGCTACGCCGACATGGAGGACGCGCGCGAAGGACTGGCCGACGCCATCACGGCCTACCTCTCCTGAGCGCCCGCGTCGGTTCGTCGCCGCGGGCTGACCCGGTCACCGGCGGACCCCGCTGTCGATCAGCGGCCCGCACATGTAGCTGCCGGGCGAGACCTGGCGCCACTTGCCGCCGTGAAGCTGGATGATCTTGACGCAGTTGGTGGTCACCTTGGCTCCCACCTGCTGCGGGGCGTGGATGCCGTTGCTGGTCCAGTTCTTGACCCTGCTCAGGGCGTCCACGAGGGTCGAGCGGCTCAGCCGGCCGCCCAGGGACACGGCCTGCTGAGCGAAGAGACGAGCCGCCGACCATGCGTAGAGCCCGTAGTAGTTCGGCACGGCGTTAGGGCTCACCTGGTTGAGCCAGGACCGGTAGAGCTGCATCTCCTTCATCGAGTAGTCGTCGAAGAGCGCCGTCGTGGAGTAGACGTAGCTGCCGTCGCCGTCGCTGCCTGCCTGGTCGACGTAGTTCTGGTCGTAGATGGTGGCGTCCTGGAGGTAGGCGTCCGGCTTGAAGCCCTGCTGCTTCATGGCCTGCTGAAGCTTGATCGTGTTCTGGTAGGGGCCCATGTAGGAGACGAGCTTGATGCCCTTCTGCTTCATCTGCTGCACGTAGGGCGCGTAGTTGAACTCGGAGGTGTCGATGCTGTCGAAGTAGTCGACCTTCCACCCGGCCTTCTCCCACGCCTTCTTGAAGCTCGCGGCGTTGACCGCGGCGGCCCCGACGTTGATGTAGAGCAGGCCCACGTGCTGAGTGGCGTCCTTGTCCTTGCCCAGCCAGTACTTCGGCATCGAGCTCGGCACGAGGGAAGGGTTCACGGCCTGGGTGGAGAAGCAGCTGGAGCAGGCGCGACGCTCGGGCGTCACGGACGTGGACCTGAGGTCGGGAAGCCCGCAGCTGTCGGCCGCCTTTGCGCCACCGGAGTCGAAGGCCGACATCGACCCGACCGCCGCGAAGGCGCCCTCGCAGGCCTTGGCGTACGCCTGCTGGTCACCGCCGGCGTCCGAGCGACTGTCCAGCGCCATCACCTCGAGCTTGCGGCCGCAGATGTCGCTGGTGGCGTTGAAGTACGCCGCGAAGGCCCGCGTGGCCTCCCGCGCCGACTCGAAGAGGCCCGGCACCGGCCCGGAGATGTCCGACGCGTTCGCGATCGTGATCTTGTCGTTCGTGATGCCGGTCTGGTTCTTGAAGCCGGCACAGTTGCCGGCCTTCACGCCGCCGTCGGCGGAGTTCTGCCCCGAGCCCTGGCTGCTCGACCCCGGCGCTGCTCCACCCCCGCCTCCACCCGCCGCTGCTCCGTCGCCTGCACCCGCACCCGCGGGTGCGCCGCTGTCGGTTCCGCTCATGGAGCTGGAGCCGTCAGGCACCGCGCCGGCACTCGGCGCCGCACCGACGCCCTGGATCGCGTCTGTGCCGGCGTTGAGCCGCGCGACCGTCTCCGGATCGAGCTGGGAGCCACATGCCGCGAGCACCAGGGCAAGTCCCGCAACCGCCACGACTCGGACCAACCGGACAGGGTTGCGCTGTCGACCGGGAGTCATCGAACCGTTCCTCCATGAGGTGGTGCGCGTCACAACATTCTCAACGAGCCTTCTATCAGAAGGTCACTCCCGAGGTCCACGGTGCCGAGGGAACGGGCCGGTCGACCCATGACGGGACGTCGCCTCGGCGCGAGCCTGGTGACATGAGGGAACCTGCAGGAGACGGTCACCGCGGCGTCACGGAGCACACCCCGCCGACGTTCGACCTGACCGTTCCGATCGACAGACCGCCCGAGGCGGTCTTCGCCTTCCTGAGCGACGTGCAGGACGCGGAGCCGATCCCACGAAGTGCGTCGGTGCGCATGGTCAAGGACCCGGCGGGTCCCACGGCCGTCGGCACCCGGTGGCACGAGCAGGTCAGGCTCGTGCCCGGATGCTGGCTCCACGTCGAGAGCGTGGTCACGCAGGTGGACGAGCCACGGCGACTCGGCATGGACTTCCGGACGCGCTGGTTCACGGGCCACCTCGACTACGAGATCGAGGGGGTCGGTGCCGCATGCGTCCTGCACCAGCGGGAGACCCTCGTCATGCGGTGGCCCCTCCGATGGCTGGCCCCCGCGCTGGAGCGTCAACTGGAGCGCCACCTGGTCCAGCGTCTGCAGGACATCAGGGTCTTGCTCGAGGCGCCCGCGTAGGAGCGATCACCTCACGACCTTGACCACCGACTTGGCGACGTCGGTGCGCGCGCCGTCGCCGGTCCAGGTGCCGGTGACCAACGCCTTCTTCAGCGAGCCGATGCGCGCGGTGGACAGGATCGTGGTCTGCACCTTGATCAGGCGGTAGGCGCCGGCACCCAGCTTGACGCTGTAGCCCGCCTTCGACCTCATCGCTGCCGTCACGTTGGTGCTGCCCGCGAGATAGCGCACCCGGGATCCCGAAGGGGCGGCGGTGCCCTTGAGGGTGAGCACGTTGGTCACGTTGCCGTCGTTGTAGACACGGACGTAGAAGGTGCGAGCCTGGCCGCGCCGGGCGCTCAGGGTCTTCGTCTGCCTGCGGCCGGAAGTGTTGTAGACGTTGTTGCCCACGTAGCCGGAGCCGGAGCTGGTGCTGATCCAGGCGTCGGGGCGCTGGTCGCTGGGTGCGATGGTCAGGGTCGCAGTCGACGGCGAGCCGAGGACTGTCGAGGCGCCTGGAGAGTCGAGGTTCACCTTGACCGTCTCGGCGGCCTCACGGGTCGTGTCGTTGTAGACGGACAGCGGGATCTTGGCGCTGGTCTGTCCGGCGGCGAAGGCCAGCGTGCCCGGCGAGAGGTCGAAGTCTGCCCCGGGTATGGCCGTCCCCCCCGACCTGGCGTAGTGCACGGACGCCGGCAGACTGACGTCCCCGGTCCGCGTCACGGTCAGGTACGCCGGCCCAACGCTCTCCACCACCGTGCGGGCCGGCGAGAAGGCCACGTCTGTCATGCCCGTCATCATGTACAACGAGCGCTTCAGGTTGAGTCTGGCACCGGTGACCGTCTTGCCGACCAGTGACGCGACGGGCTCGGCCCCGCTCAGGAGTGCGTTCCGCACGGCCTGGACACTTGCGCCCGGCGCCGCTGCGAAGAGCGCCGCTGCGGCCCCAGCGACGTGGGGACTGGCCATCGAAGTCCCGTCGTAGCTGTCGTACTCGTCGCCGCTGTACGGAGCACCCAGGCAGTTGACGTCCACGTCGTCGATGCCGACGCCGTCGGACCGCACCGAGCTATCGCTCACGAAGTGGAACCTCAGATAGACGGCTCGACCGCTCCCGTCGAGATCGCCGTCGTCGAGGTAGTCCGACATGCGGTACCAGTAACCGTCGGAACTGCCTGTCCAGCTCGCAACCTCGGTCCAGTTCTGCCCGTCAGTGGACTTCTCCACGACAAGCCCGTCCGGCCCCTCCTCGGTGTCGAGCCACATCCAGTAGTCGACCCGGCAGCCATGACGCCCCGCCAGGTCGATCGGCGTCGCGGTCCGGACCCAGTTGTCCGCCCCGTTGGCGTATGACCCACCCGGGCTGTCCGTGATGAACGGCCCGGTGTTCGTGTCCGTCTCCACGCCCCACCTGCTCGTTCCGCCGGTGGTCCAACGGTTCGCCCAGGCGCTGGAGTTGAAGCCCTCGGAACGCATCGTCACCTTCGAAGGAACCGTGCTGAGGATGCCCACACCAGGAGCTGCGAGGTCCACCGACGTCGAGCCGTAGTTGGAGAAGTCGGCCAACCGGTCGCGGTTGTCGGTGGCGGCCACGCAGATCAGGTTGGCCGACGTGAGGTCGCACGGGTAGGTCGGCAATGCCTCGTTGTTGACCCCGTCGTTGCCCGCCGCCACGACGAACAGCGTGTCCGGCGCTGATGCGATGGCATCGGACAGCATCTGGTCGAACTCCGGATCACCGAGGCTCATGTTGACCACGTCGGCCCCTTCGGCAACGGCGTAGTCGATGCCGGCGACGACGTCGGCGGTCGTGCCGGTCCCGTCTCCGCCGAGCACGCGGACCGGCATGACGGACACGTCCCACGCCACGCCGGCGACACCCACGCCGTTGTTCCCGACCGCCCCGACGGTCCCGGCCACGTGGGTGCCGTGGGAGCTCAGGTCCTGAGGATCGTTGTCGCCTTGAACGAAGTCCCACCCTCGGACGTCGTCGACGTAGCCGTTCCCGTCGTCGTCGACGCCGTTGGTTGTCTCTCCCGGGTTCATCCAGATGTTGTCCGCCAGGTCGGGGTGGTCGTACGCGACACCGCTGTCGACCACGGCGACCGTCACCGAGGCGTCCCCTGCCTGTCTGTCCCAGGCGGCCGGCGCCTCGATGTCCGCGCCGGGGACGCCGGCAACATTCCAGACCTTCTGCCCGGTGTTTCGAAGCGGCCACTGTTCCGCGAAGCGAGGGTCGCTGGGGGTGGCCGCAGCCCGGTAGACGAAGTTCGGTTGCGCGTAGAGCACCTCCGGACGGCGCTCCAGCGCGCGAACGGCACCCGGAACGCCACCACTGACGCTCAGGAGCTCGAGACCCCGCGCAGGCAGCCGTCGTTCGACCTCGGCGCCGAGTGAGGAGCGTGTGGCAACCCGATCGGATGCGGAGACACCATGGCGATACTTGACCAGCACCTCACCGGGGACCCATCTCGCGACCGACGCGCCGGACTCGACCCTGCCGGGGAGATCGGCCCGGCCGCCCCCGGGAGCCCGCAGGTGGTCGACGCGACTCGGCCCCTCGCTGCGGGTGCTCGGGTGCGGATCTTCCGGAGCGGCTGAGGCCGTCGGAGCGGACAGGGCGGTTGCCGCCAGGACCACCGCCGCGACCGCGGACAAGGCGGTACGCGACCTGCGGCTCGCGACGTGCATGGGTCCCCCCGAGGCGCTCGTGTCCTGACTTCAATCCGGACAGTAGGTCACCGAGGGGGGCGGATGTGCATTAATCGGACAAAGAGCCTGCGTCCGGGTGCCGTCGGAGTCCCGGGTGGGGCACCCGCACGCAGACAATGAAGCCCCGCCGGACTGGGAGGGACCGACGGGGCATCCTCGCTGGGCGCCTTGGGAGAAACGACCACCGAGTTATGGGTAACGATACTCAGCGTGTCAATTGCCTGGCGGCTCGGGTTCGGCAGCGTCCCAACGTGCCAGCAGCGGGTGACAGCCGAGGGCCCAAGGCTTGTCCCTCGGGCCCTCGGGCAGGTGTCCGGCGACTTTCAGCCGCGCTTCACCCACGGGGTGAACCGGTTCGCGCCCTTCAGCCAGTCGTGGACGGTGTGTCCGTCCCGGTCGTCTCCGGCCGTGTGCACGGCGACTCGGACTGCCCCTGGGCGTCCGAGGGCGGCCCGACTCATCGTGGCGACCGTGCGGTCGGTGTCGTAGTGCAGCCGCAGCTGGTAGAAGCCCTGGGTCGGCTTGCGGTACCTGATCCTCCATCCGTCGGTGTGGAGCAGCGTGTAGTCGGAGCCGGCGTAGAGCCCCGCCACCAGCGCGTAGTCCGGGCCTGAGGTGGAGGGGTCGGTGTCGACGTACACCGTGCCGGAGGACTGGGGTTTCCAGGACCGCACGAGGTCGCGGTGCTGGATGACCACCTTGACGCGGTCGCGGTTGACGAGCCGGACTCTGAAGATGTCGGCGCCGTGGCCGACCATGTCCGTACGCGAGTCCTGGACGGTCACCGCGCCAACCGGGTAGGGCGCTGCGTGTGCAGTTGACGCAGAGGCCGCAACCCCTGCAGCGACGAGGGTCAGGGCGGCGGCCGTGGCGAGCCTGCCTGGCTTGGCGAGCAGCGCGGAAGAGGTCGTGTTCATGCGGGTTCCAATCTGGTGAACGCTCGAGGCGTGGTCTGGTCCTGTGGTGAGGCGCCTGACGACAAGACGCGGAACCTTCCCGAGAGGTTGCACGCATCGCGGGCTGCTGGATTTTGACCTGGGTCACCACGAGGATCGGACCATGGCGTCCGAGGCGATCGGCTCCCTCGGTGGCGGGCTGTCCGTCACCGAGCAACGGGGGCGCTGGGTGCTGGCCGCGACCGTGCTCGGCTCCAGTCTCGCGTTGATCGACTCGACCGTCGTCAACATCGCGCTGCCGGCCATCGGCACCGACCTCCACGCAGGAATCGCCGGCCTGACCTGGACGGTCAACGCTTACACGCTCACGTTGGCCGCTCTCATCCTGGTCGGCGGGTCTCTCGGGGACCGCCTGGGCCGCCGCCGGGTCTTCATGTCGGGGGTGGTGGTCTTCGGCGTCGCGTCTCTGCTCTGCGCCCTGGCCCCGACCATCGAGGCCCTCGTCATCGCCCGGGCGGTGCAAGGAGTCGGCGGAGCCCTGCTGACGCCGGGCGCCCTGGCGATCATCCAGGCCACCTTCCGCCCCGAGGACCGCTCCCGCGCCATCGGCGCGTGGACCGGGCTCGCGGGGGTCTCGGCAGCGGTCGGGCCGCTCCTCGGCGGGTGGCTGCTCGGCGTCGGCTCCTGGCGATGGATCTTCCTGATCAACCTCCCGGTGGTGGTGGTCGTGCTCGGCATCGCGACCCGTCATGTGCCGGAGTCGAAGGACCCACGTGCCTCCGGTCACACCGACTACCCGGGCATGGCACTCGTCGTCGGGGGCCTGGGCTCGCTGACCTACGGGTTGGCGGCCTGGCCCGAGCAGGGTCCGAGCTCGCCCGCGGTGCTGGTGGGGCTGGTTGTCGGTGTGTCCGCGTTGGTCGGCTTCGTCGTGCGGGAGAGGGTTGCGAGCGATCCGATGCTCCCCCTCGGAATCTTCTCTGCGCGGTTGTTCAGCATCACCAACCTGGTCACGTTCCTCGTGTACGCCGCACTCGGGGGACTGTTCTTCTGGCTCGTCGTGACGCTCCAGGTGGTGGCCGGGTTCGGCCCGTTGGAGGCCGGGATGTCGCTGATCCCGGTGACCCTGGTCATGCTCGCCTTCTCTGCGCAGGCAGGAGCGCTGGGCGAGCGGCTCGGCCCTCGGATCCCCATGGCTGCCGGGCCGATGGTCGCGGCGGTCGGAGTCGCTGCCCTGAGCCGGGTGGGGTCGGGTGCGACGTACCTGGGCGACGTGCTGGGGCCGGTGACCCTCTTCGCCATAGGCCTCACCCTGACCGTCACGCCCCTGACCGCCACGGCCCTGAACGCCGTGCCTCAGCAGCAAGCCGGACTGGCGAGCGGCGTCAACAACGCGGTGGCGAGGACCGGCGGACTGCTCCTCGTCGCCTTGTTGCCTGTCCTGGCCGGCCTGGACGCACATGGGTTCAGCGATGCCTCTACGCTCGAGCCGGCGTTCCGGACGGCGATGACCATCTGCGCCACGCTGCTTGCCGCGGGTGGTCTGGTCTCCGCCGCGTTCATCCGTTCACCGCGACGGCCGGAGCCGACCCCGGAACCGGAGCTTTCCTGCCCGCGACACCACTGTTCGGTGGACGCGCCTCCGATCGGCTCGACCAGCAGGGGTTGACGGACTTGTCGTCGTGAAGGCCCCGCGAAGGTAAAGACAACGGGCCGTTCTGTTTGGGAGACGCCTGAAATGGCTAATTGTTGAGTGACACGACACTGCCCGCACGGCGTTCCTGCGGCTGGCAGGCAGGGGCTACGGTGTGGATACCCTGGCGTCACCTGCCGTTCATCCACGGCATTGCGGTGGTTTTGCTCCACCATCTACCCTCTCCGGAGGCTGAAGGAGGCATACGCGTGGAGAATCTTCTTGACGACCACCTGGAGGGCACGGCCGAATGAGCTCCAACCGCAAGGACCGTCCCTACATCCCCCAGGAGAGGGCCGCAGCGCGTGAAGCCTTCCGCGACCGGTACGGCGAGGACCTCAAGTTCGCTCGGATCCTGGTGCTGATCGCCGCGTTCAACGAGGAGGACTGCCTCGGCGAGGTGCTCGACCACATCCCCGCGGAGGTGTCCGGGATCGCCGTGGACACGCTGGTCGTGGACGACGGCAGCAGCGACGCGACGGCAAACGTCGCGGAGAAGTACGACCACGTGCGACTCGCACGCCTGCAGCGCAACTGCGGGCACGGCGTCGCGCTCCGCCTTGGGTACCAGCTCGCTGCCGAGCACGGGGCCGAGTACATCGTCACCCTGGACGCCGACATGCAGTGGGACCCGCGGGAGATGCCCATCGTGCTACCCCCGCTGCTGGAGGATGAGGCCGACTTCGTCATCGGCTCACGTGTGCTGGGTTCCGCGGAGACCGACGACTCCTTCCGCCAGGCCGGCGTGCATGTCTTCGCCCGGCTGGTCAGCCTGCTCACCGGGGTCAAGGTGACCGACACGTCGAGCGGCTACCGGGCCATGCGCACGGAGGTCACCCAGACCGTGCCACAGACCCAGGTGCAGTACCAGACCTCCGAGCTCCTGATCGGCGCCGTCTTCCAGGGCTACAGGATCACGGAGCGTCCCATCACCATGCACAAGCGGTTCGCCGGAGAGAGCAAGAAGGGCCACAACTTCTTGTACGGCGCACGCTATGCGCGAGTGATCCTCAGCACGTGGTTCCGCGAGCGGTCACGGGCGCGTCGCGAGGGCCGGCTGGGGCGCCGGTGACCTCGAGCCCGCCGAGCACGGAAGGCACTGCGAGCGCCACCGCCACCACGCCCGCCCCCGGCCGGCTCGAGCGGATGGCTCGGCTGGCCCACGACTGGGTCCGAGCAGCGCGTCGCACCTCCAAGCGGCTGGAGGCCCGCGCGCCACGCGTGATCGGCTTCCTCCGGGCTGTCTTCTACCCGTGCGCGCTCGCGCTGGTCGGCTACATGGGCTACCGCGCAGCCCGCGAGACGGACCTGTCGCAGGTGCACTACTGGCCCCTGGCTTTCGCCGTCGGCGCCGCGCTCGTCTGGTGGGTTGCCCTGGCCCTCGGCTGGGCCTGGCTCGTCGACGACGGTGACCCCCGCGTTGCCGTGGCGTCGTGGTGCAAGACCCAGGTGGCGCGTTACATGCCCGGAGGGATCTGGCAGCTCGTGGCCCGTGCGACGACCGTCCGCGGCCGGGTCCGGGACAAGCTGACCGCGGTGACCGCGGAGAACGTGATCGTTCTGCTGGTCTCGCTGGCGATCGGCGGCCTGTGGTCCGTAGTCCACGACTGGCGCTGGGCTGCGCTGGCCGTCGTTGCGGCCGCTCCCCTGCTGGCCTCCCGCTGGATCGCACGCCACACCAAGATCACGGTGCGAAGCGTGCGCCGGACCTCGGCGAGCTACGCCCTCGGCTACGTCGCGTACGGCGTCGTCGGTGTCCTCGTCCAGGTAGCCGTGTCCGGCCTGAAAGACCCGACCTACCCGCTGTACGTCGCGGGCGCGGCGTGCATCGCGTGGGCGGTGGGCCTGGTCGTGGTGTTCGCGCCGGGCGGCGTGGGGGTGCGGGAGCTGGTCTACATCTGGATGCTCTCCGGGCTCTACCCCCGGGCCGAGCTGGAGGCGGCGGCGGTCACCACGCGGCTCGTCACCGTGCTCGCCGAGCTGGCTGTGCTTGCCGTGGTCTGGCACCTCGGCCGCAGGCGCGAAGGGGCCGAGCCTGCGACAGCCACCGCGACCTCGACCCACGAGGCGCCGTCGGAGCTGGCCGAACCATCCGGCAGTCCGACGTGACTCCGTCCCCAAGCCTCATCTGTTTGCCGCTATCGAAAGGTTCATCATGAAGGTTCTTGTACTCGGGGGTGACGGCTTCTGCGGTTGGCCGACCTCCCTGCACCTGTCGGCCGAGGGACATGACGTCCGGATCGTCGACAACTTCGCTCGTCGCAACGCAGACATCGAGCTGGAGGCGTCGTCACTGACGCCCATCATGCCGATGGGGACGAGGCTCAACGCCTGGAACCTCATGACGGGCCGCGAGATCGGCTTCGACCACTTCAACGTCGCGGACAACTATCACCGACTGCTGACCCTGATCAAGGAGTGGGACCCCGACGCGGTGGTTCACTTCGCCGAGCAGCGGGCGGCGCCGTACTCCATGAAGTCCTCGTGGCACAAGCGCTACACCGTGAACAACAACCTCAACGCCACCAACAACCTGCTCGCGGCGCTGGTCGAGGCCGGGTCGGACGCGCACGTCGTACACCTGGGCACGATGGGCGTCTACGGCTACGGCACCGCGGGGGTGAAGATCCCCGAGGGCTACCTGCGCATCCACGTGCCGACCGAAGACGGGGACGTCATCGAGTCGGAGATCCTCTACCCACCGAACCCGGGGTCGATCTACCACCTCACGAAGACCCAGGACCAGTTGCTCTTCGCGTACTACAACAAGAACGACGGGCTGCGGATCACCGACCTGCACCAGGGCATCGTCTGGGGCACGCAGACTCGGGAGACCCGGCTCGACGAGCGGCTCATCAACCGTTTCGACTACGACGGTGACTACGGCACGGTGCTGAACCGGTTCCTCATGCAGGCTGCGGTCAACTACCCGCTGACCGTGCACGGCAGCGGCGGCCAGACCCGGGCCTTCATCCACATCCAGGACACCGTGCGCTGCATCCAGCTCGCGGTGGAGAACCCGCCGGAGGACGGCGAGCGGGTCCGGGTGTTCAACCAGATGACCGAGACCCACCGCCTCATCGACCTCGCGGAGATGGTCTCGCGGATGACCGGCGCGGAGATCGACCACGTCGAGAACCCTCGCAACGAGGCCGACTCCAACGATCTGTTCGTCGAGAACCGCCAGCTCCTCGAGCTGGGGCTCGACCCGATCACGCTGGAGGAGGCGCTGCTCGAGGAGGTCACCGAGATCGCGAGCAAGTACGCCCACCGCGCTGACCTGACCAAGGTCCCGGCGCGTTCGCTCTGGCGGAAGAAGCAGTGACATGGCGGTCAACCGGATAGATCGCCTCCGGGAGACCGCTCGACAAGGAGCGATCGAACTCGAGGGGGCACCCGCGACGGAGGTGCTGTCGTGGGCCGACAAGGTCCTCAACGGCCGCCTCGTCATCGCTTCGAGCATGCAGGACGCTCTGGTGATCGACGTCGCGTCGCAGGTGCGCCCCGGGTTCGACGTGGTCTTCCTCGACACCGGCTACCACTTCGCGGAGACGCTGATGCTTCGCGACGCCGTGACCGCGAAGTACCCG
>DASVBF010000196.1:0-24378 GCA_036375975.1 Nocardioidaceae bacterium
GGCGTCGACATGCGAGTGCGGCCCTCGTGGCTGCGGCTGCGACCCGGCGAGACCCGCCGCTTCGCCGTCGTGTTCAACCGACGTACCGCCACCCTCGGGAAGCCCGCCCAGGGCTACCTGAGCTGGTCCGGCTCCAGCCACGAGGTCCGGATGCCGGTGGTCGTCACGCCGAGGGCGATGTCCATGCGCCGGGAGGCCTCCGGATCCGGCGAGACCGGGTCGGTCGCGCTTCGCGGTGTGTCAGGCCTGGACGGCACCGTCGACGTCCACGCCTCCGGGCTCGTCCCGGCAAAGCCGGTCGGGCTGACCCTCGAGCCGGGCCGGTTCGACCGACGCAGCCCGAGGACCGACGCGGACACCGCACGCTTCGCGGTGGACGTTCAGCCCGGCTCCCGGGCCCTGCGCATCGAGCTGCAGGGGCGCGCCACCGACCACGTCGACCTTCACCTCTACCGCGAGGGCAGGCTCGTCGCGTCTGCCACCGGGCGCGGTGACGAGGTCCTGACGAGGGTGGAGCCGGAGCCGGGCCGCTACGAGGTCTATGTCTCCTCGGTCGTCGCGGAGAACCGGTCCACGACCACCTCGCAGCTCTACACGTGGGTTCTCCCCCGTCAGGAGCGCGACAACCTCTCCCTGCCGCAGTCCGTGCCGCTGCGCGCAGGCGAGCCGTTCAAGGTCCGCCTCGGCTGGAGCCGTCTGGACGCGACGGCGCGGTGGTTCGGCGAGGTGCGCTACGGCGCGTCGGGCCGGCGGACCTTCGTGACGATCAACTGACGGCCCCCAGGCCGAGACGACGCGCCGACTCCTCGCGCATCTCGACCTTGCGGATCTTGCCGGTGACCGTCATCGGGAACTCGTCCACGACCAGGACGTAGCGCGGGATCTTGTAGTGCGCGAGCTTGCCGGTCGAGAACTCACGCAGCTTCTCGGCGTCGAGCGGCTCCGCGCCCTGCCGCATGCGGACCCAGGCGCACAGCTCCTCGCCGTACTTCTCGTCGGGGACGCCGACCACCTGCGCGTCCTCGATGTCGGGGTGGGTGTAGAGGAACTCCTCGATCTCTCGCGGGTAGATGTTCTCCCCACCGCGGATCACCATGTCCTTGATCCGCCCCACGATGTTGCAGTAGCCGTCCTCGCGCATGACAGCGAGGTCGCCGGTGCGCATCCAGCCGTCCTCGTCGATCGCCTCGGCGGTCTTCTCGGGCTCGTCCCAGTACCTGAGCATCACGGAGTAGCCGCGGGTACAGAACTCGCCCGTCTCTCCCCGCTCGAGTGTCTCGCCGGTCGCCGGGTCGATGATCTTGATCTCGACGTGCGGGTGCGCCCGCCCGATGGTGGTGGTACGTCGGTCGAGGTCGTCGTCGCTGCGCGTCTGCGTCGACACCGGGGAGGTCTCGGTCATGCCGTAGCAGATCGACACCTCGGCCATGTTCATGTCGTTGATGCAGCGCTTCATCACCTCGACCGGGCACGGGGACCCAGCCATCACGCCGGTCCGCAGGCTCGAGAGGTCGTAGGACCCGAAGTCCGGGTGGTTCTGCATCGCGATGAACATCGTGGGGACGCCGTACACCCCGGTGCACCTCTCGTCGCCGATGGCCTTCAACGTGCTCGCGGGGTCGAACCCGGGGCCGGGGATCACCATCGTCGAGCCGTGGGACGTGCACCCCAGGTTGCCCATCACCATGCCGAAGCAGTGGTAGAAGGGCACCGGGATGCACAGCCGGTCCTGCTCGGTGAAGTTGATCAGCTCGGTGGTGAAGAACCCGTTGTTGAGGATGTTGCGGTGCGACAGGGTCGCGCCCTTGGGGAAGCCTGTCGTGCCAGAGGTGTACTGGATGTTGATCGGCTCGTTGTGGTCGAGGGTGGCACTCCGGTCGGCGACCGCGCTCTCGGGAAGCCCCTCACCCTCGGCCAGGAGGTCCGACCAGTCCGACGTGCCGATGTAGACGACGCGCTCGAGGGCCCGGCAGTCGTGGCGAACCTCGTCGACCATCGCCCGGTAGTCGCTGGTCTTGAACTCGGTCGCGGAGACCAGCAGGCGAAGACCTGACTGGTTGAGCGCGTAGGCGAGCTCGTGAGTCCGGTAGGACGGGTTGACGTTGACCAGGATCGCGCCGATCTTCGCTGTGGCGTACTGGACGATCGTCCACTCCGCACAGTTGGGTGCCCAGATGCCCACCCGGTCGCCCTTGACGATGCCCGCGCCGATGAGGCCGCGCGCCAGCGCGTCTACGTCGCGTTCCAGCTCGGCGTAGGTCCACCGGCGTCCCGTCGCGACCTCCACGAGCGCTTCGCGGTCGGCATGCTCCCGCGCAGTTCGTTCGAAGTTCGCACCGATCGTCTCCTCGATCAGCGGCGGCGTGGTCTCCCCAGACGCATAGGACTCCATAGCCGCGACCCTAGTGACTCGGACCGCAGGAACGGTAGGTTTTCCGGATGCAGATCGCCGGCCGCAGCGCATTGGTGAGCGGTGCGTCGAGCGGCATCGGGGCCGCGATCGCCCGGGAGCTCGCGGCGCAAGGCGCACACGTGACGCTGGTGGCGCGCAGCCGCGAGGCGCTGGGGCAGGTCGCTGCCGGGATCGAGGCCGCCGGGGGCCGGGCCAGGGTCGAGACGGCAGACCTCTCGGCTGTCCCCGCAGTGGAGGACCTGTGCCGGCGGGTGCTCGCGGACGGACCGCCCGACATCCTCGTGAACAACGCCGGCGCAGGCCGCTGGCTGGCGGTGGACGAGACGCCCCCGGGCGAGGCAGCCAGGATGATGGCGCTCCCCTACCTGGCGGCCTTCGAGCTCACCAGAGGGCTGCTGCCCGCCATGGTCGAACGCGGCAGCGGCCGGGTGGTGTGCATGACGTCGGCTGCGGCGTACATGCACCTCCCGGGAGCCACCGGCTACGCCGTCGCCCGCTGGGCGATGCGGGCGTTCGCAGGGCAGCTTCGCGCGGACCTGCGCCGCACCGGCGTGGGCGTCACCCTGGTCGCGCCGGCAGAGGTGGACTCTCCGTACTTCGACCACAACCCCGGCTCGCGGGAGCGGATCCCGACGGCGTCGATGCTGCTCGGTGGGGCCCTCACGCCTGAGGTGGTCGCGCGCGAC
The DNA here is from genome assembly GCA_036375975.1 of Nocardioidaceae bacterium. Lineage (GTDB taxonomy): Bacteria > Actinomycetota > Actinomycetes > Propionibacteriales > Nocardioidaceae > Nocardioides_C. The sequence continues at coordinate 3,100 of DASVBF010000196.1, forward strand.
GTGGCGCGGGCGATCGAGCGGGACGCCAAGGAGGTCATCCTCCCGCGTCGAGCAGCGCTCGTGCTCAGGGCCACTCCCCCGCCGATCGTCGACTGGCTCGTCCAGCGGACCGGGTGGAAGCGGTCCCGTCAGCCGGAGCGGACCAACCGCGAGAAGTAGCGGTCGATCTCGCGGTCGTTCCAGCCGTGCCCCTCGCGGAGGCCCTCGGCGAGCATCGCGAGGTACTTCGGGGTCGGGGGCCTGTGATCGACGTGGTCGATGCCGTGCGGCGCAGTGAAGGTCAGCATCGGCGCACCCGCGATCCTGCCGATCTCGACCAGCGTCTCGTAGTGCCCTGGACCGACGTGGTGCCGCCCGTCGTACTCGGGGTCCAGACCACCCACGACGATCTCCTCGATCGGGTCGTCGGGATCCGGAACGCGATGCATCTCCTGCGCCGCGATGTCGGCGAACTGCTGGGCGGTCACCAGGTAGGCGCGGCCGACGGACGGACCAGGGGTCTCGTGGTCGTAGAACGCCACGCCACCGCCCCAGAGCGTCGAGGTGCCGGCGAAGTACACCGACCCGGGTAGCTCGACGGGGATGCTCGCTCGCGGCGGTCGCGGGTCGCGGGCGCCGGGGTGCGCACGGGAGCCTCCGACGGGGCAGCCGCCCTGGATGTAGCAGGCGAGCCGGTCAGCCGACATGTTGGAGCCGTAGCTGACGTACCAGACCTCGCCCGCGGTTGGCAGCGGGGTGGTTCTCTCTTCCGTGACAGTCATGGCTGTCGGCCAACCTACCCAGATCCGGGCGGATCGGAACGTGACGAAGGCCCCACCGGATCCCGGTGGGGCCTTCGTCGGTGTGGTGCGACGTCAGACGTGGGCCTCGCGGACCACCCGGTCGTGGCGCAGGGAGGAGGCCTTGGTCTCCTTGGCGAAGGCCACCGCGACGATGGTGATCACCGAGGCGGCGCAGACGTAGAGCGCCACCGCCGTCGTGTTGCTCTCCTCCACGGAGCCGAGCAGCTTCACCGCGACGATCGGCGCCAGCGCACCCGCGAAGATCGAGGCGAGCTGGTAGCCCACCGACGCGCCGGTGTACCGGACGGAGGTCCCGAACAGCTCCGAGAAGAACGCCGCCTGCGGGGAGTACATCAGCCCGTGGAACATGAGGCCGACCACCACCGCGAGGGTGAGGTTTCCGGCGCCGCCCGCGGCGACAAGCTTGAAGAAGGGGAACGTCCACGCCGCGACACCGACTGCTCCGACGAGGTACAGCGGGCGGCGTCCCACCCGGTCCGAGAACGCCCCGACGAGGGGGATCCAGACGAAGTGCACGGCCGAGCCGATGAGCAGTGCCTGGAGGATCGGCCCCTTGTCCGCGCCCAGGTAGTCGGTGATGTAGGTCAGCACCACGATCGTGAAGATGTAGTAGGAGATGTTCTCCGCCATGCGCATGCCCATCGCGACGAACACCTCGCGCGGGTAGTTCTTGACGACCTCGAGGATCGGCATGTGCGACGCCGTCGCCTGCTTCTGCTCGATCTCGGCCTTGGCCTCGGCGAACACCGGCGACTCCTCGATGGTCAGGCGCACCCAGAGACCGACCATCACGAGGACGGCGCTGAGGATGAACGGCACGCGCCATCCCCAGGCGTTGAAGTCGTCCTGGCTCTGCACGGCGGCGAGCACCCAGAGCACACCGGTGGCGAGCAGGTTGCCCATCGCCACGCCGGCCTGCGGCCATGACGACCAGAAGCCCCGGTGCCTGTCCTGGCCGTGCTCGGCTGCCATGAGCACCGCACCGCCCCACTCCCCGCCGACCGCGAAGCCCTGGAGCAGGCGACAGGCGAGCAGGAGGATCGGTGCCGCGATGCCGATGCTGGCGTACGTCGGAAGCAGGCCGATCGCGATCGTGGCGACGCCCATCATCATCAGCGACGTGACCAGCATCTTCTTGCGTCCGACCTTGTCGCCGAAGTGTCCGAACACCACGCCGCCGAGCGGACGAGCGACGAAGCCGAGCGCGTAGGTGCCGAAGGCGAGCAGGGTGCCGGTGAGCGGGTCGGACGAGGGGAAGAACAGCGCGCCGAAGACGAGAGCCGCCGCGGAGCCGTAGAGGAAGAAGTCGTACCACTCGACGGCGGTGCCGATGAGGCTCGCGAACACGACCTTCACGATCGGGGTTCGCCCCCCGGGACCAGGAGACCCGGTCGCGCCTCCCGCGCCGGCCGCGGCGTGTGCCTGTGTGGTCATGAGGTGGTTCCTTTCGTGGGCCTGCTCGGATCCGTACGGTCCGTGAAGTTACGCACACCCCTCGCCCAGGACCATGTGGGACAAGACCACAGTCTGATGATTTTCATGTGCGAAGCGCCCAGAGTGCGGAGCCACATCCGAGGTCCTAGGCAGTGACGACGACGGCTGTTAGCCTCCCCATCCAGCTCATATTTTACTTTTCAGTCTTTCTCGACGTCAGGGGAGAAATGAGCCTCAGGTCAGAGTCGCCGTCGGATGTCGGGTCCGCCGGGCGCCGCGAGATGATCGTCTCGAAGGGCTGGTTCCAGGCCGTCGCGCTGGTGCTGCTGTTCGGCTTCTTCGTGATGGGCATCCTCGCCTATCGCACATACACCGCCTCCATGCCGCTCCCCGACCGGGTGGTAACGCAGTCCGGTGACGTGCTGTTCACCGGCGACGACATCACCGCGGGCCAGAAGATCTTCCTGAACCGGGGGCTGATGGAGTACGGCTCCGTGCTCGGGCACGGCGCCTACCTCGGCCCCGACTACACGGCCGACTACCTGCGCCGGGCAACGGACCACGTCGCGGGACAGTTCCGTGACGAGGGCCGTCAGGACGCACGGACGGCCGTGGTGCAGGAGTTCCGCACCAACCGGTACGACGAGGGCTCCGGCAACCTCGTCTACACCGACGCCCAGGTCAACGCCTTCGAGGCCAACGTCAGGCACTACGAGACGTTCTTCGGAGAGAACTCCACGAAGCACGGGCTCCGGCCGAAGGCGGTGACCGACCCGGACGAGGTCCGGCAGCTCACCGCGTTCTTCTCCTGGACAGCCTGGGCAGCGGCGGCGGAGCGGCCGGGACACTCCTACAGCTACACGAACAACTGGCCGGCCGAACCTCGCGTCGACAACGGGCCCACCGCCGACCTCGTCGTCTGGAGCGGCCTGTCGCTCATCGCGCTCCTCGGTGGGACCGGCATCCTGTTCGCCGTTTACGGGCGGTGGAGCCAGCGGATCGGCTGGCACAGCAGCGAGGCGCCGGCGATCGCGTTCCGGCAGCCCGGCGACGTGGCTCTCACTCCTGCGCAACGTTCGACCGCCTGGTTCTTCCTCGTGATCGCGGCGCTCTTCCTGGTGCAGACCCTGCTCGGCTCGGCCGCTGAGCACTACCGGGCCGATCTGTCCGGATTCTTCGGCTTCGACCTGGCGAAGGTCCTCCCGTTCAACCTGGCCCGGACGTGGCACCTGCAGCTCTCGCTGTTCTGGACCGCCGCGGCGTTCCTCGCCGCCGGGATCTTCCTCGCGCCGTTCATCGCAGGGCGGGAGCCGCGCCGGCAGCACTGGCTGTCCTACGGCCTCCTCGGCGCGCTGGTCGTCGTGGTCGTCGGCAGCCTGGTCAGCGAGGCCCTGTCGATCTACGGCGTCAGCTGGGCGAAGGACAGCCCGATCTTCGGGCAGCAGTGGGAGTACCTCGACCTGCCCAGGGTCTGGCAGATCCTGCTCACCGTCGGCATGGTCTTCTGGATCGTCATCGTGTTCCGCGGCATCCGGTCGCGGCTCAGAGGCGAGTCGAAGGGGAACATGCCCTGGCTGTTCTTCTACTCCGCGCTCGCCATTCCCGCCTTCTACGCCGTCGGTCTGCTGGCCGGGACCGAGACGCACTTCACCGTCGCCGACTTCTGGCGCTTCTGGGTCGTGCACCTGTGGGTGGAGGACTTTCTCGAGCTCTTCACGACCGTGATGGTCGCCTACATCTTCGTGATGCTCGGGGTGGTCAGGGAGCGGATCGCGCTCGGCATCATCTTCCTCGACGTCATCCTGTACTCCGCCGGCGGCGTGATCGGGACGATGCACCACCTGTACTTCTCCGGCACTCCGGTTGAGCACATGGCGCTCGGCGCCTTCTTCTCGGCCGCCGAGGTCATCCCGCTGACCTTCCTGACCGTCGAGGCCTGGACCTTCCTCCAGCTCGGGTCACGGCAGGAGCGCAAGAGCACGGCGCCGTTCCCGCACCGCTGGGCGGTGATGTTCCTCGTAGCCGTCGGCTTCTGGAACTTCCTGGGCGCCGGCATCTTCGGCTTCCTGATCAACCTCCCGATCGTCTCGTACTACCAGATCGGGACCGCCCTCACCGCCAACCACGGCCACGCCGCGATGATGGGCGTCTACGGCATGCTGGCCGTCGGCCTGAGCATCTTCGCGCTCCGCTACCTGGTGCCCCCGGACAAGTGGCCGGATCGTCTGGCCAAGGTGTCGTTCTGGTCGCTCAACATCGGCCTTGCCTGGATGGTCTTCGCCACCCTGCTGCCCCTCGGGGTCCTCCAGCTGTACCACTCGGTGGACCAGGGCTACTTCGAGGCGCGGTCGCTCGGCTACATCACGACACCCGGCAACGCCCTCCTCGAGTGGATGCGCCTGCCCGGCGACGTGCTGTTCATCGTCGGCGGCACGCTGCCGTTCCTCTGGATCGCCTGGCTCGGGATCCGTCACCTGCGCTCCGGTCAGGTGACGCACGAGCTGCCGGAGGATGTGCTGTTCACCGAGCTCGAGCCGGCGGGCGCCGGGGACGACCGATGACCGCGCCGGACGGGTCTGCCTGGCTGGTCGCCGCCTACAGCGGCTGCCTCGTCGTCGTCGCGTACTCGTTCGACCTGCTTGCCCGCCGTGTCGCCAAGCGGTCCCAGGCTTGGCGCAACGGGTCCTTCACCTACCACCCGGACCACGACGCCTGGGTGTGCCCGGAGGACCAGTGGCTGTGGCCCACGACGTTCGACCCGGAGCAGCGCACGATGCGTTACCGGGCCAAGCCGTCGGTGTGCAACAGCTGCCCGGTCAAGAAGGACTGCACGTCCTCGGCGCACGGGCGTGAGGTGGTGCGGGAGGTCGACCCCTGGCCGCACTCCGAGGCGGGCCGGTTCCACCGCGGGATCGCCTGCGCGATCGCGGTGGTCGCCCTGCTGCTCCCCGTCGGTCTGCTGGTCGGCATGCACGGCCCCGCGGAGGTGCTGCTGCTCGGCCTCACCGCGGTCGGCGTGGCGCTGTGCGGCCTGCCGCTCGCCGCGCACCTGTGGCAGGCTCCGACCGGGTTCCCCGAGCACGTCCCGCAGCAGGTGGGCACGTCTCCCGATCTCGAAGCCGTTGTCGACCGGTACGCCACCCGGTGGGGCTTCACCCGACCGCGCCAGGAGGAGCAGACATGACGTGGGCCGTGGTCGCCGTACTCGTGGTGGCGGCCGGCGGTCTGGTCGCCGCCTCCACACGGGTGCTGCGGGAGTACGAGCGCGGGGTGGTCTTCCGACTGGGTCGGCTGCGCCCGCTCTACGAGCCGGGGCCTCGGCTGCTGCTCCCGGTCGTGGACCGGCTGATCCGGGTAGACCTCCGAGTCGTCACGCTGACGATCCCGCCCCAGGAGGTGATCACCCGCGACAACGTGCCTGCCCGGGTGAACGCGGTCGTACTCTTCCAGGTGGTCGACCCGCTGAAGTCCGTGATGGCGGTGGAGAACTACGCGGTGGCTACATCGCAGATCGCGCAGACGACACTGCGATCGCTGCTCGGCCGGGCCGACCTGGACACGCTGCTCGCCCACCGCGAGGACCTCAACGAGGACCTCCGCAAGATCATCGATACCCAGACCGAGCCCTGGGGCATTGATGTGAGGGTCGTCGAGATCAAGGACGTCGAGATCCCGGAGGCCATGCAGCGCGCGATGGCCCGCGAGGCCGAGGCGGAGCGCGAGAGGCGGGCGAAGATCATCAACGCCCGCGGGGAGCTCCAGGCCTCGGAGGAGCTCCGCCAGGCCGCGGACACCCTCAGCAAGAGCCCGGCGTCCTTGCAGCTGCGCTACCTGCAGACCCTGCTCGAGCTCGGCGCCGACCAGAACTCCACGGTGGTCTTCCCGCTGCCGGTCGACATCGTTGGGCCCTTCCTGAGCAGGATGATGTCGACCGGCGCGGAAGCCGCGTCCCCGAACGGCACGGACCAGAAGTCCCCGTAGCGCGCTAGTACCGTGGAGCGGATGGCCGAGAGCAGCTCCCCGCGCACCCTCGCCGACCAGTTCCGCTCCTGGTCGGACGAGGCCCTCGCGCGCCTCCTCGAGGCCCGGCCGGACCTCGCGGTGCCGGCTCCGCAGGACTCCACGCAGCTCGCCTCGCGCGCCGGCACCCGCGCGTCGGTGCTCCGCGCGGTGGACCAGCTCGACGTGCTCGGACTCGCCGTGCTCGACGCCGTGGTTGCGCTGGGAGGGCGGGTCTCCCTGTCGGACATCCAGCAGCACGTCAACGCCGCGCCGGAGTCCGTCGCCGAGACCGTCGACCTGCTGCTCGGACGTGCCCTCCTCTGGGGTGGTCGCCACGAGCTCCGGGTCGTCAGCGTGGTCGCCGACGTCCTCGGTACGACGGTCAGCGGCCTCGGCCCCGGCGCCGAGCAGCTCCTCTCCGCATACGGCCCGACGCGGGTGGCCGTCCTCGCCCGCGACCTGGGCCTCGAGCCCTCGGGCGACCGGCACAGCGACGTCGCCGCGATCGCCGCGCACCTCGCAGGCCGGGAGGTCGTCGAGGAGCTGGTCCGCGAGGTGGATCCTCGGGCCCGGGCGATCCTCGACCGTCTCGAGCGCGACAGCGCCGCGGGGGCCGTCGAGTCCACGGACCGTCCGGTCAGCCGCGCCGAGGCGCAGAGCCCGGCCGAGCAGCTGCTCGCCCGCGGTCTGGCCGTCGCACCGGACCGCAAGCACCTCGTCGTGCCCCGCGAGGTTGCGATCTGTCTGCGCGGCGGACGCACCACGAGGCATCGGGTGGACGAGCCTCCCGAGCTGGCCACCGCATCCCGTGACCAGGCAATCGTCGACCGCGCGGCGGCCGGGGCGGCCTTCGACCTGGTCCGCCACGTCGAGCTGCTGCTCGAGCACTGGGGCACCCGTCCCGCGCCGGCACTACGGGCCGGTGGCCTCGGGGTGCGCGACCTGCGTGCGGCTGCTGAGCTGCTCCACGTCGACGAACGCACCGCTGCGATCCACGTCGAGGTGGCGGCTGCCGCGGGTCTGGTCGCAGTGGGCGACACGGACGAGCTGGACGCTGGCTGGCTCCCGACGCCCGCCTTCGACCTCTGGAGCAGCGCCACCCCCGGGGAGCGCTGGGCGACCCTCGCGACGTCGTGGCTGGCCAGCCCGCGGCTGATCAGCCTGGTCGGCACGCGGGACCAGAACAAGAAGGGCTTGAACGCGCTCGTCCCCGACCTCGAACGCGCCTGGGCCGCGGAGACCCGCCGGAGCACGCTCGAGGTGCTGCGACAGCTTCCGGAGGGAGAGGTCCTCGCCGCCGGCACGGGCGTCCCCACGCTCGCCGACCGGGTGCGCTGGTTCCGGCCGCGCCGCCCCGCGCAGCGCGCAGCGGCAGTCGGGTGGACGGTCGAGGAGTCGGCCGTCCTCGGTGTCACGGCGCTCGGAGGCCTGTCGACCCACGGCAGGGCCCTCCTCGAGTCCGAGGAGCCTCGTCGTGCCGCGGCCAAGGCTCTCGAGCCGCTCCTGCCCGAGCCGGTCGACCACGTCCTGCTCCAGGCCGACCTCACCGCCGTCGCGCCGGGTCCGCTCGAGCACGACCTGGCCCACAAGCTCGCGATGATGGCAGACATCGAGTCCCGCGGTGGCGCGACCGTCTACCGGTTCACCGGCTCCTCGATCCGGCGCGCCTTCGACTCGGGCTGGTCCTCCGCGGAGATCCACGCGTTCATCGCCTCCTCCTCGCGGACTCCCGTCCCGCAGCCGCTGGTGTACCTCGTGGACGACGTGGCGCGTCGCTTCGGCACGGTCCGTGTCGGCGCGGCGGGATCGTTCCTGCGCAGTGACGACGAGTCCGCCCTCGCCGAGCTGGTCCACAACCCCCAGGCCGCGAGCCTCCGCCTGCGCCGGATCGCCCCGACCGTCGTGGTGAGCGACGTGCCCGTCGACGTACTCCTCCCGCGACTACGTGAGCTGGGGGTGGCGCCCGTGGTCGAGGCGCCGGACGGCACGGTTCGGCTCGCCCGTAAGGACAGCCACCGGGCGCGCAACCCGAGGCAAAGGCCGCCGAGCCCGGACCTCGGCGTCGCACGCCTGGCGGCGCGGGTGGCCGCGACGGTGGGCGCGATCCGGGCGGGAGACCGGGCCGCCGAGCACCGCCCGGGCAGGAGGGAGTCCGCTTCGCTGTCCGGGGGCGGCCCGATGGCAACGATGGCGGCTCTCCGCGAGGCCGTCGAGACGCGGAGCACGGTGTGGATCGCGTACCTCGACAACCACGGGTCGACCGTGGAACGGGTGGTCGAACCGGTCAAGGTCGAGGGCGGCTGGCTCACCGCGTTCGACCACCGGGCCGACGACGTGCGCTCGTTCGCGATCCACCGGGTCACCCGGGTACATGTCGTCGAACCCAGCTGAGAAACCACCCCCTCGGATCCATGGCCCTTACAGGAAGGCCGGGTTGATGCGGGCCGGTAAGGTCCTCACATGGACTTCCTGCGTTACGCAGAGCGGTCGGCGACCCTCGTGAACGCCGAGATCGAGGACACCGACACCCTCGTCCGGTTCCTCGGTGAGCGGACCTGGCTCCACGACAAGGTGGTCGAGCGCGACCCGGCGGCACTGCGCCGCTTCCAGCGCGAGCTGCGCCCGGTGTTCGAGGCCTCCAACGTGCGCGACGACAAGCGGGTCGTCGAGCTGCTCAACGCGCTCCTCGCCAAGCACCCCATCACCCCCTACATCGCCGGTCACGAGCCCGGGAACTGGCACATGCACGTCGCCGACCGGAGCTCGTCCGTGGCCGAGCTGCTCATCGCGGAGTCGCTGATGGGTCTGTCCACCCTGGTCTGCGACCTCGGCGCGAACCGCCTCGGGGTGTGCAACGCAAGCCCCTGCACCGACGTCTTCGTCGACACCTCGCCGAACCAGTCGCGCCGCTACTGCTCGGACCGGTGCTCCTCCCGGGCCAACGTCGCGGCCTACCGCGCCCGCCAGAGGGCGGTCGCCTCACGTCCCAAGAGCGGAGCCGCGTCATGAACCGGTCTGGGCCGGGTTCGCACGTCGGCAGGCCCCTCGCATGACCGACGGCCCTCTGATCGTCCAGTCGGACAAGACCCTGCTGCTCGAGGTCGACCACGAGCTCGCCGGCGAGTGCCGCAGGGCGATCGCGCCGTTCGCGGAGCTCGAGCGCTCGCCGGAGCACGTGCACACCTACCGGCTCACGCCGCTCGGCCTCTGGAACGCCCGGGCCGCCGGCCACGACGCTGAGCAGGTCGTCGACACCCTGCTGAGGTACTCCCGCTACTCCGTGCCCCACGCGCTGCTCGTGGACATCGCCGAGACGATGGCCCGCTACGGCCGGCTCCGCCTCGAGAAGCACCCGGTGCACGGCCTCGTCCTCGCCTCGACGGACCGGCCGGTCCTCGAAGAGGTGCTCCGCGCCAAGAAGGTCAAGCCGATGCTCGGCGTGCGCATGGACGACGAGACCGTCGCGGTGCACCCGTCCGAGCGGGGCAACCTCAAGCAGGCGTTGCTCAAGCTCGGCTGGCCCGCGGAGGACTTCGCCGGGTACGTCGACGGCGAGGCCCACGCGATCGACCTCCGCGAGGACGGTTGGCAGCTGCGGTCCTACCAGCGTGAGGCGGCCGAGTCGTTCTGGCACGGCGGTTCCGGCGTCGTCGTACTCCCCTGCGGCGCCGGCAAGACGCTGGTCGGTGCAGCAGCCATGGCCCACGCCAAGGCCACGACGCTGATCCTCGTGACGAACACCGTCTCCGCCCGTCAGTGGAAGCACGAGCTGGTCCGACGTACCTCTCTCACGGAGGACGAGATCGGCGAGTACTCCGGCACGAAGAAGGAGATCCGCCCCGTCACGATCGCGACGTACCAGGTGATGACGACCCGGCGGAAGGGCGTCTACTCGCACCTGGAGCTGTTCGACGCGCGGGACTGGGGCCTGGTCGTGTACGACGAGGTGCACCTCCTGCCGGCGCCGATCTTCCGGATGACCGCCGACCTCCAGGCCCGGCGCCGGCTGGGGCTCACCGCGACCCTCGTGCGCGAGGACGGGCGCGAGGGCGACGTGTTCTCCCTCATCGGCCCCAAGCGCTACGACGCGCCGTGGAAGGACATCGAGTCGCAGGGCTGGATCGCTCCGGCCGACTGCGTCGAGGTCCGGGTGACGCTCCCGGAGAGCCAGCGGTTCGCCTACGCCACGGCCGAGCCGGAAGAGCGCTACCGGATGGCCTCCAGCACCGACGTGAAGCTCGACGTCGTGCAGCAGCTCGTCGAGAAGCATCGCGGCGAGCCGACGCTGGTCATCGGGCAGTACATCGACCAGCTCGACGAGATCGGGTCGCTGCTGGACGCTCCGGTGATCAAGGGCGAGACGACCGTCAAGGAGCGGGAGCGGCTCTTCGACGCGTTCCGGTCCGGCGAGATCGACCTGCTCGTGGTGTCGAAGGTCGCGAACTTCTCCATCGACCTGCCGTCCGCGGCGGTGGCGATCCAGGTGTCCGGCTCGTTCGGCTCACGGCAGGAGGAGGCGCAGCGCCTCGGTCGGCTGCTCCGCCCCAAGGAGGACGGCCGGTCGGCGAGGTTCTACGCGATCGTGGCCCGCGACACCGTCGACGCGGACTTCGCCCAGCACCGGCAGCGGTTCCTGGCCGAGCAGGGGTACGCCTACCGGATCATGGACGCCGACGACATCGCCGCCGAGTCCTGAGGCGCGACTCGGCCCGTCCGGGGCTTCGGACATGCACTTGCCGACCTGACCAGGTGTGTCTGCGCTCAGCCCCATGCCGACCGCGCACGAGTGCATGCTCTTCGGGCTCGCGACAATTCGAATGACGCGAGGCAGGGGCGCTGGTAGCGTCGCACGGCCCCCAGCCGACCGCATCAGCGGAGGTCGACCCATGTCCTCGCCCCCCGACACCGAATCCACGACCCGAACCCACCAGGCCATCGCGTCGGAGCGTGAGCATCTCGCCCGGTCCCGGGCCGCCCTTGCACGCATGCGCGCCCGCACCGAGTCCCTCGACACCAGCGCCGCCGGCGACTGGGTCAGCCAGCAGGTCCTGGAGTCGGCGATCTACCAGCGGATGAAGGCGCTGGAGGACGACCCGACCGTCCCGCTGTTCTTCGGCCGCCTCGACTACGACGAGTCCCACGAGGACGCCCGCGGGGAGCGGTTCTACATCGGCCGACGCCACGTGACCGACGAGCACGGCGACCCGATGGTCGTGGACTGGCGGGCACGGATCAGCCGCGCGTTCTACCGAGGGAGCAAGGCCGACCCGATGGGGGTGCGTCTGCGACGACGGTTCGGGTTCCAGCACGGTGAGATGACCGCGTTCGAGGACGAGCGGCTGCTCGAAGGGGTCGAGGAGGAGCACAGCGAGATCCTTGAGTCCGAGATCGAGCGGCCCCGCGTGGGCCCGATGCGCGACATCGTGGCGACCATCCAGCCGGAGCAGGACCTGATCGTCCGGGCGGACCTCGACCGGTCGGTGTGCGTCCAGGGCGCCCCCGGGACGGGAAAGACAGCCGTGGGCCTGCACCGGGCGGCCTACCTCCTCTACGCCCACCGGGACCAGCTCTCCCGCCAGGGCGTGCTCGTCGTCGGGCCGAACTCGTCCTTCCTCCGGTACATCGGGGACGTCCTTCCGGCCCTGGGCGAGATCGACGCCGAGCAGACGACGATCGAGGACCTCGTCGGCAAGACGCTTGCGAACCTGAATGCCCGGTACGCCGTGCGGGGCGAGGATGCTCCCGAGGTGGCCACCCTCAAGGGCGACGCGCGGATGGCGACGGTGCTGCACCGGGCGCTGTGGTCGCACCTGGCGCTCCCCACCGAGGGGCTCGTCGTGCCGCGGGGTGCGCGGAGGTGGCGGGTCGCGACGTACGAGGCCGAGGAGATCGTCGCCGCCCTGCGCGACCGCGGGGTGCGCTACGGGTCCGCCCGGGCGATGCTGCCCCAGCGGCTCGCCCACGCCGTGCTGGTGAAGATGGAGCTCGCCGGGGACTCCCCCGACGACCGCGTGCAGGATGCCGTGGCCCGCAGCCGCCCGGTCAGGCAGTTCGCGGACCGGCTCTGGCCGTCCGTCGACCCCGCCCGGCTCGTGATGCGCCTGCTCGGCGAGGGCGACTTCCTGGCCCGGGCCGCTGACGGGGTGCTGACGCGGGACGAACAGAGCCTGCTGCTGTGGCCGAAGCCGGCGAAGGGGCCCGCCTCGGCCCGCTGGTCGGTCGCCGACGCGGTGCTCATCGACGAGGCGGCCGACCTCGTCTCGCGCACCCCGAGCCTGGGCCACGTCGTCGCCGACGAGGCCCAGGACCTCTCCCCGATGATGCTTCGCGCGGTGGGGCGACGGTGCACGACCGGCTCCACGACGGTGCTCGGCGACCTCGCCCAGGCCACCACGCCCTGGGGCGCCCGGTCCTGGGACGAAGCGCTCGCCCACCTCGGCAAACCGAAGGCGTACGTCGAGCAGCTGACCAAGGGCTTCCGGGTGCCCGGCGAGGTCATCGAGTACGCCGCCCGGCTGCTGCCGTTCATCGCTCCCGACCTCGAGCCGCCCACCTCCGTACGACGGACACGCGGGGAGCTTCAGGTGGTCCGGGTCGACGACGTCGTCGCCGCCGCGGCCGAGGAGGCCGCGCGGGCCGCGGACCGGGTCGGCTCGGTCGGCCTGGTCGTCCCGGACGCCGTCGTACCCGAGGTGGTGAAGGCCCTCACCGCGGCCGGTGTCGGCCACGCCGTGCTGGGCGAGGAGCCGAACGCGGTGGAGGCCAAGCTCGACCTGGTCCCGGCGTCACTGGCCAAGGGCCTGGAGTTCGACCACGTCGTCCTGCTCGAGCCGGCAGGTCTGGTCTCGGGCGAGGCAGATCGCGTGACAGGCCTGCGCCGTCTCTACGTCTGCCTCACCCGAGCCGTGACGTCGCTCGTCGTACTCCACGCCGATGACCTGCCGGCGGAGCTCACGCACCTCCCCGGACCGCCTGGTCGATGAGGTCCGCGGCGGGGTAGATCTCACGGAGCTCCCGGCGGTCGTGGAGAAGCGCGACCAGCGGTGGGGTGAGCTCGTCCATCGCGGGGCGTCCCCGCCTGGGCCTGCCATCGGGATCCTCGAGCCTCGCGACCGGAATGCGGTACACGGTGAGACCGTCGACCCGGTTCACCCGTGCCCGCAGGCGTGCGCGGCGGATCGTGCGCAGCACCGCGTCGTTGTCGGGCTGGACCTGGCACGTCAGCACCGTCAGACGACGGTCCGCGGCTTCCTCGGCCAGGGCACGCAGCAGCCGGCTTCCGAGCCCCTTCCGCTGCCAGCGGTCCTCGACCAGGAGCCCGGCCTCGGGGCCGCCCGGCCCGAGTGCGACCACGCCGAGCGCGACGACGTCGTCTCCCACGGTGAGGACCATGCTGAGACCCTGGTCGGGCTCGAGCATGCTGCGCGCCAGCCGCGGAGTAACCCGGGGCATCGGCGCGTGGTAGCGACGGAAGAGGGTCTCGCGGGAGCAGCGTTCGTGCATGGCCACCACGGCAGGGACATCCCGGGTCGTGCCACGGCGGAGCACGGGCGGCCCGGCCGCGTCCGGCTGCTCGGCCGTCGCCGCCTCGCCGTCCGCTCCCTGCCGGACCACTGCTGGGTCCCCCGTCACGCCCAGTGCCACGGCCGCGAGACGGCGCAGCTCAGACGCACGCGCGAGCTCCGTGTCGGTGAACGGCACCATGCGGCTCAGCGCGACCGCGGGTCCGAACGGGTCGTCGAGCACGAGCTCCGGGAGCCCCGGCAGCCCGTCGGCAGGGGACGCGTCCAGGAGCCTGCAGAGCTGCTCCGTCAGCAGCTCCGGACGCTCCATCACCACCTGCGCCGCGCGCATGTAGCGAACCGGCTGGTCCTCCAGGGCATGCGGGGAGCCCGCCACGACCACGGGGTCGTCGACCCCGGCGAGGACGCAGAGCTGCTCGACGTCGGGCCGGCTCCAGCCGCCGGGGGTGTGGAGGACGAGCTCGTCCACCACCCGTCCGTCCGGACCGGGGAAGATCTGAAGGCCGAGGATGTTGACCAGCTGGTCGCCGCAGCTTGCCGCGAGGGCTGCGAGAGCCCCTGGTCGGTCCTGAAGTGATGCGCGTACTTGCCACAACATGGGGACTCCTATTGCTAGTGGGTGCACGAGGAGTCTCCGGGTCTCGTTTCTCGGACCCGCTACGTCGCTGTTTCGGGACTGTGAAAAGTCGGCCGGTCCTCAGCGCCGACGGCGGACGACGGACCGCTCGACGCGGATGAGCACGCCCGGGACGACGCTCAGCCCGAGCAGCATCAGGAACACCGACGGGGTGACCGGCTCGGTGCCCAGGAGCTCGCGCAGCCACGGCAGCACGACCCCTGCCACCTGGAACAGTGCTGCCCCGGCGACGGCGACCTCCATGCCCCGTCCGCGCCAGCCCGAGCCCTCGCGAGGTGCCCGCAACGCGAGAGCCACCCCGAGCTGGGCCAGGCCCAGGGTGAGGAAGACCCAGGTCTGCACATCCTCGCCCCGCTGGAGCGCGAGCAGCCCGGCAGCAAGGGACACGATCCCGATCACGAGTCCCGTGCCGAGGATCTGGAGCCCCAGGCCCTCCCCGAGCACCGACTTCTGCGGAGACGTCGACGGCCGCTTCATGACCGTGCGATCCAGCGGCTCGCCGCCGAAAGCAACCCCCGGCAGGCCGTGGGTGATCATGTTGATCCAGAGGATCTGCGCAGCGGTGAGCGGCAGCGGTATGCCGAGGAACGGCGCCACGAGGATGACCGCGACCTCCGCGAAACCGCCGGAGAGGCCGTAGCGCAGGAACATCCGGATGTTGGAGAAGATCCGCCGCCCCTCCGCAACGGCCACCACGACGGTGCGCAGGTCGTCGTCGGCGAGGACGAGGTCCGCCGCCTGCCGTGCGACCTCGGTGCCGCGACCTCCCATGGCCACGCCGATGTCAGCGCTGCGCAGCGCGGGGGCGTCGTTCACACCGTCGCCGGTCATCGCGACCACATGCCCGCGGCCCTGCCACGCCTTGACGATGTCCACCTTCTGCTCCGGCTTCGTCCGGGCGTAGACGCCGATCTGCTCGACCCGGTCGACGTGCTCTCCACGCGCCACGGCCTCCCCGAGCGCCACCTCGGGGGCGGCTGCCGTGATCCCCAGCCCCTCGGCGATCGCCCGAGCGGTCTCCGGGTGGTCACCGGTGATCAGCACGAGGTGAACCCCCGCCTCCTGGCAGTCGGCGACGACCTGTGCGGCGGTCTCCCGAGCCGGGTCGGCGATGGCGGCGAGACCGACCATGACGAGGCCCTGCTCGAGGTCGTCGGAACCGGGGCGACCCCGGTGCGAGGCCTCGGCCACCGCGATGACGCGGAAGCCCTCGGCCGCGAGGCGGTGGGACACGGAGCGCGCGGCCGCCACTGGATCGGGTCGGCCGCCCTGGCGGGCATGCACGAGGTCGAGCACGACCTCCGGGGCGCCCTTGCAGACCACCAGCCACTGCCCTGACCGGGACCGGTGCAGCGTCGTCATGCGCTGACCCTCGCTGTCGAAGGGTCTCTCCTCGACCCGCTCCCACTCCTCACGAAGCCCGGCGGAGTCGGTCCCGCCCTTCTCCGCGGCGATGAGCAACGCGCCCTCCATCGGGTCGCCGAGGATCCGCCACTCCCCGTCGTCCGGCCCCGCGAGGTGGGCGTCGTTGCACAGGACCAGGTCCCGGAGCAGGTGGTCGCCCGCCCGGGGTTCGACCACGCCCGTCGTACCGTAGCCGCGGCCGCTGACGACGCTCTCACCCTCCGGGGTCCACAACCGCTGCACCACCATGCGGCCCTCGGTGAGCGTTCCCGTCTTGTCGGACGCGAGCACGGTGACCGAGCCCAGGGTCTCCACCGCGGGCAGCCAGCGGACGACAGCGGAGCGCTGCGCCATCCGGTAGGCCCCCAGGGCCAGCGAGATCGAGACAACTGCCGGCAGCGACTCCGGGATCGCGGCGACGGACAGGCTGACCCCGAGGATCAGCATCTCGGTCACCGACTCGCCGCGGAGCACCCCCAGCACGAACACGAGCGCGGCCAGGGCCAGCACGGTGACGACCAGGACGTGCGAGAGCCGCTTGAGCCGCTGCTGCAACGGCGTGGGCCGGATGCCGGCGCCAGCGATCAGAGCCGCGATCCTGCCGAGCCCACTCTCGCTGCCGGTCCGGCTCACCGTGGCAACCGCCCTGCCCTTCGTGAGGACGGTGCCCGCGAGCAGCTCTTGCCCAGGCCCCCGGCCGACGGGCACGGACTCTCCGGTCATCGCCGACTCGTCGACCTGGAGCGCGAAGGCCTCGTCCACCTCCGCGTCCGCGGGGATGACGTCTCCGGCCTCGAGGCGGAGCAGGTCTCCGGGCACCACCTCGGCCGCCTGGATCGCGACCAGCCGGCCGTCCCGGTACACGTGAGCGTGCGGCGCCGCCATGCGTCCGAGCGCCGCGATCGCCTGCTCGGCCCGCACCTCCTGGAAGACGCCGATGGAGGTGTTGAGGACCACCACTGCGGCGATGATCACGCCGTCGGTCCAGTCCCCGATGGCCACGGTGACCACGAACGCGCCGAGCAGCAGCAGGATCATCGGATCGCGGAGCTGGTCCAGGAGGCGCCGTGCCCACCCACGCGGGGGTGCCTCGGGCGGGCGGTTGGGTCCGTGCTCCGCCAGCCTGCGCGCCGCTTCCTCGGCGCTCAGCCCGGCGTGTTCCACGCGAGCACTGGAAGTCGTGTCCACTTCTACATCATCCGTTGGCGTCCGACGCCACCCGAGGGTCTTTCGACCCGAGATGTCACACTCACGGGGTGAGCGTTCTCGAGCGGCACTGGCCCACGCGACTCGCGTCCCACACCGGTCTTCGAGACCGGCTGGTGGCGGCCTACTCGGCGCCGCACCGCGGCTACCACGACCTCCGCCACCTTAGCGACGTCCTCGACAACGTCGGCATGCTGCTCGCCCGCCCCGAGGCCGAGGGCGTGGACTCCGACGCCGTCGTCCTGGCGGCCTGGTTCCACGACGCGGTGTACGACGGTCAGCGCGACGACGAGGAACGGTCCGCCGTCCTCGCCGAGGGCTCCCTGGCAGCGGTCGGCCTGCCGGCGCAGCTCGTCACCGAGGTGGCCCGCCTCGTCAGGCTCACCCAGGAGCACCGGCCGGAGCCCGACGACCGGGCCGGCCACGTGCTCTGCGACGCCGACCTGGCGATCCTCGCCGCCTCCAGGACCCGCTACGACGAGTACGTCCGAGACGTGAGGCACGAGTACGCCGACCTCGACGAGGCGACGTTCCGGGCCGGTCGGGCCCGGGTGCTGCGCGCGTTCATGGCCGAGCCGCGTCTCTTCCACACCAGCTTCGGTCAGGAGGTGTGGGAGGACGCGGCACGGGCGAACCTCGAGCGCGAGCTCAGGGCGCTCAGTGGACCGTGACGGTGATCGTCTTCCGGGAGCTCAGGATGTCGTCGCCCTTCGGGTCGGCGATGACCCGGAGCAGCCTCTGTCCCTTCATCTGCAGGATGATGCGGACGCGGTAGTGGCCGTCGTCGTGGGTCAGGACGGTCGCCCCGGGAAGTCGGACCCACGCGCCGTTGCGGAAGGTCTTGACGCGGACCGTCGCGTCGGGCAGTGCGACCCCCTCGGACCTGACGAAGCCGAAGAGACGGAACGTCTGGCCTGACGCAGGGGTGTAGTCGGTCGAGCGGACCGTGACGGTGCTCCTCGGGAGCACAGCGGAGTCGGCCGGGGACATGGCCACCATCGAGGTGGCGGCAACGGCCGCGCCTATCAAGGCGGAGGCCCTACGCGTGGTGCGATTCATCGGATCCCCCTTCCGGGGTAGAGAGCGGCTCATCCGCTCCCGCGCGGATGAGCCGCGGTTGCTACTTACAAGCGTCCTCTGGCCGCCACTGCTTGGCGATAGCGCAGGAGGATGGCCTTCTCCCGTGCCAAAGGACCCACCGGGCATGGGCGGGTCACATCAAGGCGGGCTGCTCCAGGGTCAACGTCCCGGCGTCGGCGTCGAGCACCGCCGGGACACCGAAGGGCAGGGCGAGGTTGCGGTCGCCGTGGCCGACCTGCAGGCCCAGCAGCAGGGGTACGCCGAGCGGGGCGAGCCGGTCCTCGACGAGAGCGCGCAGCGAGGCGGGGCTGCCGCAGCCGGGGAACTGCCCGACAGCCACCCCCCGGACCCCGCTGAACCATCCGGAGCGGAGCAGGTGGGTGAGCATGCGGTCGAGCCGGTAGACACTCTCGTCGACGTCCTCCAGCACGGCGATGCCGCCGCGCGCCGTCACCAGGGTGGAGGTGCCGACCTCGGCGGCGAGCAGAGCGACGTTGCCGCCGACCAGCGTCCCCTCGGCACGACCCGGCGACAGCCCGCTCACCGGCTCGGGGGTCAGCGACAAGGCCTCCTCGGGTCGGAACAGCATCGTGCGGAGGTGCTCGCGCGACACCTCGTCACCGCCTCCGAGACTCGTCACGACCGGACCGTGCATCGTCGACACGCCCAGCCTGGCCGCGAACGCCTGGTGCAGCGCCGTCACGTCGGAGAACCCGACCAGCACTTTCGGTCCCGCCGCAGCCAGCGCCGCCCAGTCGAGCAGGTCCACCATCCGGTGCACGCCGTATCCACCTCGGGCGCAGAAGACGGCCCTGGTGTCCGGGGCACACCACGCCGCCATCAGGTCCTCGGCGCGCTCGTCATCCGACGCCGCGAGGTAGTCGTGCCCCGACGCGCCTCCGCGCACGTGCGGCATCTCGCGGACGTCGAGGCCCCAGGAGCGCAGCACCTCCAGCCCGGCGTCGAGCCGGTCGCTGGGCACGGGGCCGGCCGGCGCGACGACGGCGACGGGGTCACCGGCCGTGAGCCGCCGGGGGCGCACCAGCGGTCGACCGGGTCGACGCGGCCTCAGCTCCTCGCCCTTGGGCCGGCGCAGACCCGCCGCATGGAGCCGGCGCACCAGCTCACGGCTCGGGACGGGGACCGCGCCCGCCGCCACCACCTCGGTGTACCTGGCGGACGGGATGTCGTAGTGGTCGCGGTCGAAGGCGCGGCGAGGGATGCCGAGCCTGGCGGCGAACCGGTGCAGCTCGTCGAACGACTCGTCGCTGGCCAGGTGGGACCACACCAGCCCGTGCCCCGGGACGTTGGGCGGATCGATGAGGACCGTCACCTGGCACCCTCGGCGCGCGCCACCGCGTCGTCGACGAGCATCCGCCACGAGCGCACATGCGCGGCGTCGACGTACGCCCTCGTCCACGAGCCACCCGGGCGGACCGTGGAGCCGACGTGGAACCGCCGTACCCCGGCGCGGGCCAGCCACGGCACGTGCTCGGTCCTCAGCCCGCCCCCGACGATGAGGAGCCGCGCCACCCGCGGGTCGGCGCTCGCCCGCGCCACCAGGTCGTCGCACCCGGACTCGACGCCTCTGGGAGACCCGGCGGACAGCACCCCCTCGATGCCGGGCAGGCCGAACAGCTGGCGCCATGCGCGGTTGCTGTCGAGCGCGGAGTCGACGGCGCGATGGAACGTCCACGGCACCTGCGGCAGTCGGTCGGCGAGGTAGGAGCAGACGTCGACGTCGACCTCGAGGTCCGAGGTGAGGAAGCCGAACACGAGCCCCTCCGCTCCCACGGCGAGGTAGTCCTCGCCGAGCCCGACCAGGCGGCTCAGCTCGCCACCCGTCGTGCTGAGGCCGTCGTTCAGGCGCAGGACGGCCCGCACCGGCACCTCGGTCTCCTTGCAGACGGCCGAGACGGTGGCGGGCTCGGGGGACAGGCCGCCGGCCTCCACGTCGCCCACGACGAACAGCCGGTCGGCGCCCCCCTCGTCCGCGCCCGGAGCGTCTCGCTCGTGCTGGACGGCGACCTCGAGGAACGCGGTCGTACCCGGGTTCTCACCGGCTGTGCTCACAATGGACATCGTGACATCCGACGACGCTCTGATGACGGCACGCGCTCTCGTGTTGCACGACCTCGAGGTGACTCAGGTCGCGGACGCAGAGACCGTCTCCGCCCTGGAGGAGGCGGTGACGACCCGGCGCTGGTGGACCTCGCAGTGGGAGGAGGGCAGACAGTACGTTGCCGGGCTGATCGCGCAGGACGTCCAGGACGCCCTCCTCGAGCGCATCGGCCGGTGGCCCCTGTGCCGCGCGTGCGACCATCTCGACCCGCACGCGTTGTACATCCATCCCGAGCTCGGAGGACCCGAGCCGACGTGGGTCTGCGAGAGCTCCGGCATCGCGGTTGCACGTTTGGGGTGCCTCCCCGCGCGGCATACTTGAGACTCGTAGTCCGCAAGAGACCGGGCCCCCGCCCCCTCACCCCCGAAGGCGACCTGTGACAGCGGAAAGACACCAACCCATCACGCCGGAAGCGGCGGCCGACCCGGCTGCCGTCTTCCGGGGACTCGCCGCGCTGGTGTACGAAGGCGACGACTTCGACGAGATGTACCAGGCGGTGTGTGACGCCGCGCTCGTCCTCGTCGACGGCTGCCACCACGCGAGCATCATGCTCGAGAGGGGTGGCCGACTCCGGACCGCCGCCGCCTCCGACGACATAGCGCGACACATCGACGCCCTCGAGCGCGAGATCGGCGAGGGCCCCTGCGTCGACGCGATCCACGAGGAGGCGGCGCAGCTCGACGCCGACCTGACGAGCGACTGCACCTGGCCGGGACTGGGCGCGCGGATCCTCTCCGAGACTCCGGTGCGCGGCATGGCGGGGTTCCGGCTGCTCGTCGACAACCGCAAGGTGGGGGCGCTGAACCTCTTCAGCGACGAGGCCGACGCCCTCACCGAGGCGTCGGTCGACCAGGCGGCGCTCCTCGCGGCGTTCGCCTCCGTCGCCCTGATCGCCGCGTCCCGGGACGAGCAGGCGCGGACCCTGCGCGAGGGCCTGGACAGCAACCGTCAGATCGGCAAGGCGATCGGGCTGATGATGGCCTTCCACAAGGTCACCGACGACGAGGCGTTCGACCTCCTCCGCAAGGCGTCGCAGGACATGAACCTCAAGCTGAGCGACGTCGCCGG
>DASVBF010000274.1:0-2369 GCA_036375975.1 Nocardioidaceae bacterium
GCCAACCCTATGCTTGACCGGGTGACGAGCTCGCCCACGATCGATAACCATTTGGCATCGGCTCGGCCAGGCAAGTCCTCGGGGGATTTCGCAGACATCACGCGGAACGACGACACCCTGCGCCGGTTCCTGCACGGACTCCCCGGCGTCGACCAGGTCGGCGCCGAAGCGCGGGCCGCCTCGCTCGGCAGCCGCTCGATCAAGACCACCGCCAAGGAGTTCGCGATCGACCTCGCGATCCGGATGGTCGACCTCACCACGCTCGAAGGCCAGGACACCCCCGGCAAGGTGCGGGCTCTCTCCGCCAAGGCGATGCGGCCCGACCCCGCCGACCCGACATGCCCTCGGGTCGCGGCGGTCTGTGTCTACCCGGACCTGGTCGCCGTGGCGAAGGAGACTCTCGGCGACAGCGGTGTGCGCGTGGCGTCGGTCGCCACGGCCTTCCCCTCCGGACGCGCGGCGATGGACGTCAAGCTCGCGGATGTCCGCGACGCCGTCGCCGCCGGGGCCGACGAGGTCGACATGGTGATCGACCGCGGCGCCTTCCTCACAGGCCGCTACCTGGAGGTCTTCGAGGAGATCGTCGCCGTGCGCGAGGCGTGTGCCAGGCCCGACGGCGACGCCGCACACCTGAAGGTGATCTTCGAGACCGGCGAGCTGCAGACCTACGACAATGTCCGCCGGGCGTCATGGCTGGCGATGCTCGCCGGAGCCGACTTCATCAAGACCTCGACCGGCAAGGTGCAGCCCGCCGCGACGCCACCGGTCACCCTGGTCATGCTCGAGGCGGTGCGCGACTTTCGGGAGGCCACCGGCCGGATGGTCGGGGTGAAGCCCGCGGGCGGGATCCGCACGAGCAAGGACGCGATCAAGTACCTCGTCATGGTCAACGAGGTCGCGGGCCCCGACTGGCTCGACCCGGACTGGTTCCGCTTCGGAGCCTCCACGCTGCTCAACGACCTGCTGATGCAGCGGACGAAGATGAAGACCGGCCGCTACTCCGGCCCCGACTACTTCACCCTGGACTGAGCGCCGATGGCATCCGAGAAGACCACAGGAACGCACGCGCTCGACGCGCGGACCGCATTCGACTACGCCCCCGCCCCCGAGTCGCGCGCGGTCGTCGACATCAGGTCCTCCTACGGCCTCTTCGTCGACGGGGAGTTCACCGACCCGGCCGGGGGGCGGTCGTTCAAGACGATCAGCCCTGCCACCGAGGAGGTGCTCGCCGAGGTGGCGGAGGCTTCCGCGGAGGACGTCGACCGGGCCGTCAAGGCGGCCCGCCGCGCCCACACGAAGGTGTGGTCCACGATGCCCGGTCGCGAGCGCGCGAAGTACCTCTTCCGCATCGCGCGGATCATCCAGGAGCGGTCCCGGGAGCTCGCCGTGCTCGAGTCGCTGGACAACGGCAAGCCGATCCGGGAGTCCCGCGACGTCGACGTCCCGCTCGTCGCCTCCTGGTTCTTCTACTACGCAGGATGGGCCGACAAGCTCGAGTACGCCGGCCTCTCGACGGCAACGTCCGGGCCGCCGAAGCCACTCGGCGTCGCGGCGCAGGTGATCCCGTGGAACTTCCCGCTGATGATGCTGGCCTGGAAGATCGCTCCCGCCCTAGCGACCGGCAACACCGTCGTTCTCAAGCCGGCCGAGACCACGCCGCTCACGGCACTGCTGTTCGCGGAGATCTGCCAGCAGGCCGACCTGCCCCCCGGTGTGGTCAACATCCTGACCGGCGCCGGTGAGACCGGGAGGGCACTCGTCTCGCACGACGACGTGGACAAGGTCGCTTTCACCGGCTCCACCGACGTCGGGCGCCAGATCGCGAAGGCCGTGGCCGGCACGGACAAGCGGGTCACGCTCGAGCTCGGCGGCAAGGCGGCCAACATCGTCTTCGACGACGCCCCTGTCGACCAGGCCGTCGAGGGCATCGTCAACGGCATCTTCTTCAACCAGGGCCACGTGTGCTGCGCCGGGTCGCGGCTCCTGGTGCAGGAGTCCGTGGCCGAGGAGGTGCTGCACAGCCTGAAGCGGCGCATGGCCACGCTGCGCGTGGGTGACCCGCTGGACAAGAACACCGACATTGGCGCGATCAACTCCCGGGAGCAGCTGGAGAAGATTCGCGAGCTGTCCGAGGTCGGCGACGCCGAGGGCGCGGCCCGTTGGTCGCCCTCGTGCGAGCTGCCCTCCACGGGGTACTGGTTCCCGCCGACGATCTTCACCGGCGTCACCCAGGCACACCGGATCGCCCGCGAGGAGATCTTCGGCCCCGTGCTGTCGGTGCTGACCTTCCGCACTCCTTCGGAAGCGGTGGAGAAGGCCAACAACACGCCGTTCGGCCTCTCGGCCGGGGTCTGGACGGACAAGGGCTC
>DASVBF010000006.1:0-23899 GCA_036375975.1 Nocardioidaceae bacterium
AACCGGGGCATCCAGGAGATCTTCCCGCCAGGTTCGACGTTCAAGCTGGTGACTGCCGCGGCGGCGCTGTCGAGCGGGCAGTACACCCCCGAGTCGATGGTGCCGGGCGGCTCCAGCCTGGACCTCCCGCAGACCACCACGAACCTTCCGAACGAGAACGGGATGAGCTGCGGCGGCGACCGGATCACGCTGACCCAGGCGCTGCGGGTCTCCTGCAACGTGGCGTTCGGCTGGCTCGGCCTGCAGCTCGGCGACGACGCGCTGCGCGAGCAGGCGCAGAAGTTCGGCTTCGGCGACAAGTACCTCGACGACCTGAACGACCAGGCCGAGAGCGTGTTCCCGGCGAAGCCCGACGCTCCGCAGACGGCGCTCTCGGCGATCGGTCAGTTCGACGTCGCGGCGACCCCCCTCCAGATGGCCATGGTCGCGTCCGGCATCGCCAACGGCGGCACCGTGATGAAGCCGTACCTCGTGGACGAGATCCGCTCTCCGAACCTCGACGTGCTCGACAAGGCCAACCCGGAGCCCTACCGCAGCGCGACCAGCCCCTCGGTGTCCCGGGACCTGACCCAGATGATGATCGACGTCGTGGACAACGGGACCGGCACCACGGCGCAGATCCCCGGCATCAAGGTCGCCGGCAAGACGGGCACCGCCCAGAGCTCTGCCGACCGCAACCCCTACGCCTGGTTCGTCTCGTTCGCACCCGCCGACGACCCCAAGGTCGCCGTGGCCGTGCTGGTCGAGGACGCCGGCGTGGCACGTGACGCGATCTCCGGCAGCGGCCTCGCCGCCCCGATCGCGAAGTCCGTGATGGAGGCGGTGATCAACCGGTGAGCATCAGCCAGAACGACCAGCGCTACCGGCTCGCCGAACGGATCGCCACCGGCGGGATGGGCGAGGTCTGGCGGGCCGAGGACACCGTGCTCGACCGCGAGGTCGCGGTGAAGGTGCTCAAGCACGAGTACGCCGACGACCCCAGCTTCCGGGCGAGGTTCGAGGCGGAGGCACGTCACGCGGCGGCCCTCGTCCACCCGAACGTCGCGTCGGTCTTCGACTTCGGGGAGATCATCGAGGACGACGGGTCGGGGTCCCGGCCGTTCCTCGTCATGGAGCTGGTCCCCGGGCAGCCCCTGTCCACGCTGCTGCGGGGCGGAGAGGCGATGCCGCCGGACCGGGCAGCCGACATCGTGGCCCAGGCTGCGGACGGGATCGCCGCGGCGCACGCTCTCGGCATCGTGCACCGCGACGTCAAGCCGGCGAACCTCCTGGTCACCCCCGACGGCAAGGTGAAGGTCACGGACTTCGGCATCGCGCGCGCCGGGGACGGCGCCGCGATCACGCAGACCGGCCAGATCATGGGCACGCCTCACTACATCTCGCCCGAGCAGGCCGAGGGCCGGCCCGCGACCGAGGCGAGCGACGTCTACGCCCTCGGGGTCGTGCTCTACGAGTGCCTCGCCGGGCGGCGTCCCTTCACGCGGGACACGCCGATCCAGGTCGCGCTCGCGCACGTCCGGGAGTCCGTCCCACCGCTCGACGACTCCGTGCCGCCTCGCATGCGCGCGGTCGTCGACAGGGCGCTGGCGAAGGACCCCGCCGAGCGCCTCAGGAGCGCGGCCGACCTCGCAACCGCCCTTCGAGGGGGCGCCGTGGCCGGCCTCGGGGCCGCCGGCGCCGCGGCGGTCCCCGACGCCCACACCACGCAGGTCCTCGACCTTCCGCCCACCGGGGCGTTCGCCACCGCGGACATCCCGTACGACGAGGAGCGGCCCGGCCGGCGCCTCCCGGCCTGGTGGCCGTGGGCGGCCGCGGCCGCGGCGGTGCTCGTCGTGGTCCTCGCCATCGCGGCGCTCGCCGGCAACAACAGCGGACAGCAGGCCTCCGCGGAGTCGAGCGGCTCCACTGCGGACCCGTCGACGACTCCGTCCGAGCGACCCAGCAAGAAGGCCGACGACCGGATCCGGGTGCGTGAGAGCGACTACGTCGGCCGCGACCACAAGGTCGTCAAGGAAGAGCTCCAGACACTCGGGTTCGAGGTCACGGAGAACAAGGTCGCGGCGACCTCGCCGGACCAGGCCAAGGACACCGTCGCCGGCGTACGACCGCACGGGCTGGTGGAGCCTGGGAGCACGATCACGATAGACGTGTGGGAGGAGTACAAGTCTCCCAAGCCTGACCACGGGGATGGCGGAGACGCCGGCTTGATCGACACGAAGCCCCCGAAGGAGCCCAAGGGCTGGGGCATAGGGAAGGGCCACGACCACTGATGAGCACCGGAGCGACGCCCCACAGGATCGGGGACCGGTACGAGCTCGGCGAGATGCTCGGCCGCGGCGGCATGGCCGAGGTCCGCAAGGGCCAGGACGTGCGGCTCGGCCGGGTGGTGGCCGTGAAGCGGCTGCGCACCGACCTGGCCAGCGACCCGACCTTCCAGGCGCGCTTCCGCCGTGAGGCGCAGTCCGCCGCCTCGCTGAACCACCCGGCCATCGTCGCCGTCTACGACACGGGCGAGGAGATGTCCACCGACGGCACCAACGTGCCGCAGCCCTATATCGTGATGGAGTACGTCGCCGGCCGCACGCTTCGCGACATCCTCCGCGAAGGACGCAAGATCCTCCCCGAGCGCGCCCTGGAGATCACCTCCGGCGTCCTCTCCGCCCTCGACTACAGCCACCGGGCGGGCATCGTCCACCGTGACATCAAGCCCGCCAACGTCATGCTCACCCCCTCCGGCGACGTCAAGGTCATGGACTTCGGCATCGCGCGCGCGGTCGCGGACTCCTCCTCGACGATGACGCAGACGGCCGCGGTCGTCGGCACCGCCCAGTACCTCTCGCCCGAGCAGGCCAGAGGCGAGACCGTGGACTCACGCAGCGACGTGTACTCCACGGGCTGCCTGCTCTACGAGCTCCTCACCGGCCGGCCCCCGTTCGTCGGCGACAGCCCCGTCTCCGTGGCCTACCAGCACGTCCGGGAGCCGGCGACGCCGCCCTCGAGCATCGACCCCGACCTGCCCCCCGAGGTCGACGCGATCGTGATGAAGGCGCTCGCCAAGCCCGTGGAGGAGCGCTACCAGAGTGCTGCGGCCATGCGCGCCGACATCGAGCGGTTCCTCGCCGGGAAGCCGGTCGCGGCGCCCGCCGTACTCGCTGCCGGAGAGACCGGGGCGACGACGTTCCTGCCCCAGGGCGGCGACTCCGGCGAGGGCACGTCCGTGTTCCGGGGCGGCGACCTGCCCGAGGCGGAGGAGGAGCGCAAGCGGTGGCCCCTGGTCCTGCTGGCGCTCGGCATCCTCGCCCTGCTGGTCGCCGCCGCGATCATCGGCCCGATGCTGTTCAGTGGCCCGCCGCAGAAGAGCTCCGTCCCGAACCTGATGAGCATGACCACCTCCCAGGCCGAGCGGGCCCTGAAGCAGGAGGGGCTCAAGCTCGGGAACGTGGACAAGCAGGCTTCCGCCGACGTGCCCAAGGGCAAGATCATCCAGCAGGACCCCCAGCCCGGCGACCTCGTCGACGACGGTAGCGCGGTCGACGTCATCGTCTCGACCGGACCCCCGGCGGTGGTCGTGCCCGACGTCCTCGGCAAGAACAAGGAGGAGGCGCGGAGGATCCTGGAGGCGCGCAAGCTGCAGGTGAAGATGGTCCGGCGCAACTCCGACGAGGACGCCGGCACGGTGATCAACACCGACCCGCGTCCCGCCACCCGCGTCGCCATCGACACCCTGGTGACCGTGTACTTCTCCGACGGCCCGGAGCAGGTGCCGAGCGTCGTGGGGATGCAGGAGTCCAGCGCGCGCCGCGCCATCGAGCAGGCCGGGTTCAACGTGAACGTGGTGTACGACAGCCAGACGCGTTACCCGAAGGGGACGGTGCTGAAGCAGAGCCCGGACGCCGGGAGCACCGAGCCGCGGGGGACGACCGTGACGATCACCGTCTCCAACTACCAGGAGCCGAAGCCGACGCCCACGCCGACTCCGAGCCCCTCGCCGTCGCCCTCTCCCTCCCCGTCACCGAGCCCGTCGCCGTCGGACTCGACCACGACGCCCGGCTTCGGCACCAGCGGCTCGCCCAACAGACAGTGAGCTAGCGCGGCTCCTCAGGAGGCGCTGTCCTCCCGGGCCTGGTGCTGCCCGCCCGGACGCGCGTAGTGCAGGTCCAGCGGGCCGTCGTACTTCGGCAGCTTCACCTTGCTGTGCGGGGTGAGGTTCCAGCCGAGGTCGTAGGCCTTGACGTAG
Source organism: Nocardioidaceae bacterium (assembly GCA_036375975.1). Classification (GTDB taxonomy): domain Bacteria; phylum Actinomycetota; class Actinomycetes; order Propionibacteriales; family Nocardioidaceae; genus Nocardioides_C. The sequence continues at coordinate 4,238 of DASVBF010000006.1, forward strand.
TCGAGGTAGATGTCGATGTACGGGCTCTCGTTGATCGCGGTCAGCATCGACGCCGGGTCGCCCACGGCGGTGATGGCGTACGGCGGGGAGTACGGGACGCCATGCAGCACCACCGTGTTGCCCACGCACTTGATGCCCGTCGTCGAGACGACCCGCTGACCCTGGATCGTCATCCCCTCGGCCCCTCCGGCCCACAGCGCGTTCACGACCGCCTGGATGTCCTGCTGATGCACGACGAGGAGGTTCGGGTCCAGGTCGGAGGAGGCGATCTCGGCCGCCGGGGCGTCATCGAGCTCCACGGTCAGCCCCGGACCGGTCATCGGTGCGAGCCCGGCGGGGACCTCGAGGTGCTGCACCTCCTCCTGCGCCTTCCTGACGCGGGTGTCCTTCAGGTTGGTGCTGAGCCCCTCGACCTGCCGGGCCAGTGTCCTGCGCTGGGCCCGGAGGGCGTCCACGTGCTGGGTCTCCTGGCTCACGACGGTGGCGAGGTCGCCGTACCGGCCGGCTCGCAGGTCGGTCCCGTCCGAGCTCACCGCGCTGGTGACGAACAGCCCACCCGCGAGCAAGAAGACTGCGGGCACCAGGCCGCGCCAGAGCAGGCCGCGGTTGCCGTAGGTCCGCGACCGCACTCGCCTGGCCGCTGCGATACGCCGGACCCAGGTCTCCTTGGTCAGCAATGCCGGCCGTCGGGGACGTTGGGTCAGGGTCATCAGGTGCTCATCGTGGATCGGGCGCGTCCAGTGCGCTGTCGTGGGGCATGATCTTCCCGACTACGCTATCCGAAGTCCCCAAGCAACCCTCGACCATGAGCAACAAGGAGTCCACGTGGCCGACAGGAGCCGCAGCAAGGCCCACACCAGTGGCAACCCGGCCAAGGCCGCTGCCGCACGCCAGCCGGTCCAGAAGCTGAGCGGGGGGGACATCTCGATCGCACGCACTGCCGGGTCCGCGATCGTCGCCCTTCTCGGCATCGCCTGGATCGTCGTCTACCTCAACGTCGCGCAGGACGGCAAGCAGCTGACCTGGATGGGCGACCTGGGCCGGTGGAACTACATGATCGGCTTCGGCCTCTTCTTCGTCGGCCTGGCCCTCCTCGCGAACCCCAGGACGCCTCTGGGCCGCGGGCGCGGTGTGGTCGTCGGGATGCTCGGCTGCTTCCTGCTCGGCCTGGTGTGGATCATCGTCTACTACATGGCCGGCGCGACGACGACCATGCCGGTGTTGAGCGACCTCCAGGCCTACAACCTCGTGGTCGGGATCGGGTTCATGGCGGTCGGGTTCGTCTACGCCACACGCTGGGAGTAGTCCACAGCCGGTTTTCCACAGCCCCTGAGCCGGACGCCCGCAGGCGCGGCGGTTCAGGGGCTGTTCCGTGTGCGCACAACGCCGCAGATCGAGCGGCGGAGCTCCTGCGAGTGACAGCGGACGAGGGCGCGCGCGAGCAAATCACACCCGTGTCATTCATCCACAGAGGTTATCCCCAGTGTGGATAGTCGCCGAGCGACAGGTATGGCAGCGGGCCACCTACCCGGATGGGAACGAGCGAAACCACAGTCAGGGTGTGGTCTGTACCACTTTCTTCGCCAACGCTCAGAGCGTGGGGGTGGTCAGCACGACTGACCGCGCGAGAATCGCGAGCAGCACCGCGATCCCCAGCATGCCGAGCAGGGAGGCCTGCCACAGCCCTCGGTTTCGCCTCGGGGCATAGACGACGGCGAGCGCCACGAGGACGCCGCCGACCAGACCGCCGAGGTGGCCCTGCCAGGAGATGAAGCCCCGGCCGAAGACCGTGATCAGAACGTTGAGCCCGAGCCAGAGCAGGATCTGGCTGTAGTCGGCGTGCAGCTTCATCGCGATCACCAGCAAGGCGCCCATCAAGCCGAAGATCGCGCCCGATGCTCCGACAGTCGCAGTCTGCTCGGGGGTCAGCCAGCACACGAAGGCGCTGCCCATGAGCCCCGAGATCAGGTAGATCGCGAGGAAGCGGGTCCGGCCGACCACGGCCTCGAGCTGCGGGCCGAGGAACCACAGGGCCAGCATGTTGAAGCCGATGTGCATGAGCGAGACGTGGGTGAACGTCGAGGTGACGACCTGCCACCAGGCGCCGCTTGCCACGCCCTCGACCCAGTGCATCTGGCCCACCGAGGCGCACTGCTGCTCGGTCAGCCCGGGGATGTAGGCCGCACCTCCCGGGCGCTCGCAGCGTCCCATCGGCATCAGGGCCAGGCGGCTGACCCAGGTGCTGCCTGCCCCGCCGGTGGCGGTGATGAGCAGCCAGACCGCGACGTTGATGCCGATCAGGATCTGCGACGTCAGGGCGGGGTTGGCCGACGGCTGCCCGCCGTACGCCGCCTGGGCGGACCGCTGCGTCTTCCGCCCCTCGTGCACACAGGAGGGGCACTGGAAACCGACCGCCGCCTGGTTCATGCAGTCCGGGCAGATGGGTCGCCCGCAGCGCTGGCAGCGGATGTGGGTCTCGCGGTTGGGGTGCCGATAGCAGTACGGCGTGGTCTCGGTGCTCAAGGCGCGGGGGGTCGTGCCGGGGTCAGCGACGCTCGATGTGGACGGACTCGATCGTGACCCGCTCGATCGGGCGGTCGCGGCCGTCGGTCTTCGTGGTCGCGATCGCGTCGACGACGGCCTGGCTCTCGGCGTCCTCGACCTCACCGAAGATCGTGTGCCGGTTGTTGAGGTGCGGCGTGGGCCCGACCGTGATGAAGAACTGGGAGCCGTTGGTGCCCGGGCCGGCGTTGGCCATGGCGAGCAGGTACGGCTTGTTGAAGGAGAGCTCGGGGTGGAACTCGTCCTTGAAGGTGTAGCCGGGACCACCGGTGCCGGTGCCGAGCGGACAACCGCCCTGGATCATGAAGCCGTCGATCACCCGGTGGAAGTTCAGGCCGTCGTAGAACCGCCCGGTGGTCTTCTGTCCGGTCTTGGGGTCGGTGTACTCCTGCGTCCCCTCGGCGAGGCCCACGAAGTTCGCAACCGTCTTGGGTGCGTGGTTCGGGAACAGGTGGACGACGATGTCGCCCCTGCTCGTCTTGAGGGTTGCCCACAGGTCCTCGGCCGCCATGGCGTCGCCTTTCGGTTCGGGTGCTCGTCCAGGTGCGACCCCGATCCTCCCACGAGCCCCAAGCACAGGCCCGAAGCCCCCGCGGACGTGCGCGCTCGGAGGGCCTGATCTGGCCCCTCCGGGCCCTTTGAATCACGCCCCCGTGACGGCATGATCGGGGCTGAACCGGGCATGACCTTCATTGACGCCCACGATGAGAGGACACCTCGACGATGCTGAAGTCGAAGTCGAAGCCGCAGAAGATGCGTGACCAGGCAGGCGAGGTCATGGAGCGCCTCGCCCCCCACGTGGAGAGTGCCCGCGAGAAGGCCGCCCCCGTGATCGCCGAAGCCAAGAGCAAGGCCTCCGAGGCGAAGGAGAAGGCGGCGCCGTACGTCGCGCAGGCCCGGGAGAAGGCCGCGCCGTACGTCGAGACCGCTCGCGAGAAGGCGACGCCGGCCGTCGACAACGCCCGGACGAAGTTCACCACGGAGGTCCTGCCCATGGTGACCGCGGCCATGGCCGCCGTCGAGGAGGCGACCGAGGAGATGCGTGAGGAGGCCGCGAAGCGAGGGGCCGCCACCGCCGCCGCCTTGAAGGGCGAGATCGAGGCCCCGTCCAAGAAGTCCCACAAGTTCCGCACCTTCCTCATCGTGATCGGTCTCGGTGGGGTCGTCGCCTTCGTCGTGAAGCGGATGTCCGACCGGGAGGCGAGCACCGCCTGGCAGTCGTCGTACACCCCGACCTCCCCCGGCGCGACGTCGACCACGCCGACGTACTCCGCTCCGGGAGTCTCCACCGACCTCGACGACACCCCGATGGGCACGGCCGCTGCCGCTGCTGCGGCGAAGGCTCACGACGAGGGCGCTGCGGGCCCGGACGAGGCCGTGGCGGACGCGGCAGAGGAGCCGCACCCGGCGACCACCCCGGACAACCCGCTCGAGGAGACGAAGATCAACGACACGAAGTGAGGCGTCCTCGAAGGCATCGCCCGCGAGCTCGACGCGACGTCCCGGTCACTCCTGGTGGCCGGGACGTTCCGCGTCCGGACGCGGTGCTGCCACCGGACGGAGGAGCCTGCGCCGTCGCGGCAGGTCCACCGGGCGGTTCTCCTCGATCCAGCGGTCGATCTGCTCCCACCAGGAGAACAGCCAGTCGATCCGGGCCTCCCGGCCGGCAGGGATCTGCTCCCGCGGGACCCGCCACCACCGCATGATGATCTGCTTGTCCATCGGCAGCTCCCGCCAGACGTCGGTGACGGTGAGCATGTGGTCCAGGCCTGTGTGCGCGACCAGCACGACGTCCGCCTCGGGAGCGGCGTCGAGCGCCGCCAGGAAGCCGCCGGGACGCGGGGCGATGACGTTCTGCATCCGCTCAGCCCGGTGCGCCATCCGCTCGAGGCCGAGGCTTCGGAGCTTGTCGATCGCCTTCTGACGGCGTACGGGGGTGAAGTTCCCGCCCTCCGGGAAGATGACGAACGCGTCGTTGTCGTCGAGCCCCCGGGCCAGGTCGCCCACCTGCCGCTCCAGCCGGTCCGGTGGGTCGCCCTTCTTCGGCGGCGACACGAACCGGCTGGGCACGCGGTTGAGGAGCACGCCGATGGCCGGGTCCCAGGCCAGCGTGTCCTTGAGGACGACGCGGGGCTCCCGGCCGTACCAGTGCATCAGGGCGTACATCAGCGTGAACGAGTCACCCGGACCCGCGTGCCGGGAGCAGACGAGCAGCGGGTGGCCGGGGAAGGCATCCGGCGTCGGGCCCTCGGTGAGGATCTTGAGCCGAAGCACACGCCTGGCCTCGCGGAAGAAGATCACCAGGTAGGTCTGCGCGATGTCGTAGTGGATCCGCTCGAAGTAGGGCCGGCGGATGAACCAGCCGAACCCCGAGGCGATCCAGAGCCCGAAGAGCTCGAGGAGGATCAGGCTCTCGAGCACCAGGTGGAGCACCGCCACCCAGAGCAGCCGCAGCGGACGGAGGCGGCCGGGCACGATCGGGGAGAGGACGGCGGCGACGAAGATCCACAGGGGCACCGTGGTCAGGAGTACGACGGTCAGCACGATCAGGCCTGGTGCCACCACGACCCGCTGGAGGATCCTCGTCATGGCCGGTGCTCCTCCAGGTACGCTGCGCTGGCCTCGTAGGCCGCGTCGATCCGCCGGATGACCGCCTTGAAGTCACGGTAGGCGAGCAGCGAGTCGTCGCGCGAGGAACCGCCTCCCGTGGGGAGCACGTGGGCGGCGACGTTCTCCGGGAGCGCGGCCATCTCGCGGTTGAAGCGGTGGCGCCGGGCGATCTCGAAGGAGACCCTCGCGACCTCCCAGGGCTTGCGTGGAGGTCGCAGGGGCCGGTCGATCCTCCCGACCTGGAGCACGAAGATCCGGTCCGCCCCCACCTCGACGGCGCGTCCGACCGGGATCGAGTTGACGATGCCGCCGTCGAGGAAGTGCTCGTCACCGACGCGGGCCGGCCTCAGCAACCCGGGCACCGCGGCGGACGCGACCACGGCGTCGACCACCCGGCCCTCCGTGAACCAGTGCTCGGCGGCGCGCTCGATGCTGGCAGCGCAGCACTGGAACGGGATCGCGAGCTCCTTGAAGGTGAGGTCGCCGAGCTCCTGCTCGAGACGAGCCCGGAGCGGCTTGGCCGAGTGCAGGTGCGTCCCGGTGCGGACGGCCCGGGTCACCTGACGGACCGCCCCGTCGCCGTACACCTCCTTGCCGGCGGCCGCGCTCTCCCACAGTGCGATGAGCCGGTCGATCACACCCGGTCCGGGGTCGGCCGCGACCAGCGCGCCGTTGAGGGCGCCGACGGAGGTGCCGAGGATGACGTCCGGCGTGATGTCGGCCTCGGCGAGGGCACGGAGCATGCCGACCTCGACCGCCCCCAGCACGCCACCGCCACCGAGCACGAAGGCGGTGCGCGTCATCGGTCAGGCCTCGGCGGAGCCGGTGCTCGCGCGACTGTCCTGCTGCACGGTCCCTGCCGCCGGAGCCGTGCTCGCGCTCTCCTCCGCGGCGAGGCGGCGACGCACGTCGGCGGTGGCCCGGTGCTCAGCCCAGAACGACAGGATCGGCACCGTCCCGGCAAGCAGCGTGGTCGCCGTGAACCAGAGGTCCCACTTCGCCCGGCGCGAGAGCAGGAACGCGACGACGAGGAAGATCATGTACAGCCAGCCGTGCGCTACGCCGAGCGTGGCCGAGATCGTGGCGCCGATGTTCTCCGGGGTGCTCCCGTCAGGAAAGCCGTAGTGCAGGGGCAGCCCGATGAGGACCAGGACGATCAGCAGGACGCCGACGATGTTGGCCATGACGCGGTACGGCCGGAGCAGGGATTTCACGGGTTCGACGGTACCTGACGGCTCTCGTCGTCGCTCTTCGCGGAGGCTCCACGAGACCGTTCGAGCTCGTCCCGGCCCCACCGCCACCAGACGAAGACCGCGAAGCCGGCGAAGATCCACCACTGGATGCCGTACAGCAGGTTCCGCAGGCCGCTGAAGGACCCAGGCTGCGGAAGCGACGCGGGGGTGACCGGCTCGAGCCCGGCCATGCCGCCAGGCGGTCGAACGCTCCGGCCGACGAGGAAGGCGCCGTACAGGTCCTGGTCCACCCGCTGGATCGCGTCGGCGATCCGCAGCTCCGGGAGACGGTCGTCGGACGGGTCGGGGTCGCGCAGCCCCGACCCCTCGGGCGGCTGCAGCCACCCGGTCAGCTCGACCCGGCCGCGAGGTGCCGCAGGTACGTCGCCGGGATCGTCGGTCCAGCCGCGTACGACGAGCAGGGCCGAGCTCGTGCCGCAGGCCTGTCCCTCGGCGCACACGGCGACGGGGGTCACCACCCAGGACCCGTTCCGACCATCCAGCTGCCGGTCGGTCACGTAGAAGGTGGATCCGGGCAACCACTCCCCGCTGACGTTCACCGGCCGCCCGACCGCGGACGACGGGAACGGCTGGTCCGGACCCAGCACCTCCCCGAGGGCCACGGGTCGCATCGACGTGAGGTCGCGGGCCTCGGACTCACGGTGCGCCTGCCACACGTGCACCTGCCACAGCCCGAGAAGGACGGCCGCGACGGTGACGGCCACCCCGAGCAGATGCAGGGGGAGCAGGCGAGGGGCCAGCAGCACACCGAGGTCCCTCCGCACGACCTCCAGCGTACGGGCGCCGCCCCACCCCCTCGCGCACAGCCCCACCCCTTGTAACGCGGGGTTATGGACGGCAGAGCAGCGGCATGCCGCTTGTGGACCGTCCACACCGCGTGGGAGGCACGCGACCCAACCAAGCGTCCGCATACTGGTCTGACCACTTGACCACCTGGCCTCGGTACCAGCACGGTGGTCCCCATGCCCCTGAAACCTGTTGCAAGACGGCTCGTTCCGGACGAGGTGTTCGACCAGATCCTGTCCGGCGTCGTCGACGGCGAGCTCGCGGCCGGCGACAACCTCCCCAGCGAGCGGCGGCTGGCCGAGGTGCTCGGTGTCTCGCGGCCCGCCGTGCGCGAGGCCATCCAGCGGATGGCGCAGGCCCGGCTGATCGAGGTCCGCCACGGCGGCGCGACCACGGTCCGGGAGTTCCGGCGCTCCGCCGGCCTCGACCTGCTCCCGCAGCTGCTCGTGCGCAACGGGGAGCTCGACGTGTCCGTGGCCCGCAGCATCCTCGAGGCCCGGATGGCCATCGCCCCCGAAGTGGCGGCGCTTGCGGCGGAGCGGGGGGGCCGGGCGCTCTACGACGCTCTCGACGAGTCGATCGCCGCACTCGACGCCGACGACGACCCGGTCGCCCGGCAGCGCGCTGCCCTCACCTTCTGGGACCACGTCGTCGACGCGGCCGACTCCGTCGCCTTCCGGCTGATGTTCAACAGCCTGCGCGCTGCCTACGAGCCGGCACTCGAGGCCCTCGCCGTGCTGATGGAGGCCGAGGTCAGCGCGCTCGAGGCCTACCGCGAGGTCCGGGCTGCGCTCGAGGCCCGCGACCCCGACGCCGCCCGCGCGGCCACCGAGAACCTGTTGCGCCCCGCCACCGCCACCCTCATCTCCGCGATCCACGACCTGGAGGAATCCTGATGACCCGTCCCTCTCCCGAGATCGAGCAGCTTGCACAGGAGCGGCTCGCCGCTGACGAGAAGCGCATCACCGGCGCCCGTCGCACCTCCGTCTCCCTGGGGGACGCCTGGCGGGCGTTCCTCCGCCATCCGTCGCCGTGGATGATCGGGGGGCTGCTGACCTTCGGCGTGGCCGCCCGTGTGGCGGTCGGCGACTACCGCTGGACCGACGCCGCGCTCCCGCTGGTCCTCGTGGCGACGTTCCCCTTCGTCGAGTGGCTGATCCACGTGTGCATCCTGCACTGGCGGCCGCGGACGCTCGGGCCGGTCGAGCTCGACACGCTGCTCGCCCGCAAGCACCGCGCACACCACGCCGACCCCCGCGACATCCCGCTCGTGTTCATCCCGTGGCAGGTTCTCGCCTGGCTGCTGCCGACGTACCTCGTGGTCGCGTTCGTCGTCTTCCCGCGCGACGGCCTCGGTCTGACCTTCCTCGTCTCGGTGGCGGCCCTGGGCTTCTTCTACGAGTGGACGCACTACCTCGTGCACAGCGACTACCGGCCGCGCTCGAAGGCCTACCGCGCGGTGTGGCGCAACCATCGCCTCCACCACTACAAGAACGAGCACTACTGGTTCACCGTGACCACGGCCGGTACGGCAGACCGGGCGTTCGGCACCTACCCTGAGCCGAACGAGGTCGAGACCTCCCCGACCGTCCGCGCGCTCCACGCCGCCGAGAGGGCCTGATCCCGTTGCGAGTCCACCACCTCAGCTGCGCCACGATGTGCCCCGTTGCAGGCCGCCTACCCGGTCTCATGCCCCGGCGGCTCGTCGCACACTGCCTCCTCGTCGAGACCGAGAACGGCCTCACGCTGGTCGACACCGGCTTCGGGACCGGCGACGTCGCCGAGCCACGACGGCTCGGCCGACCGTTCACGGCTCTGACCGGGGCGCGCTTCGACCCGGCCGAGACCGCGCTCGCCCAGGTGCAGGCGCTCGGTTTCGGCGCCTCCGACGTACGCCGGATCGTGGTGACCCACCTCGACCTCGACCACGCCGGAGGACTTGGGGACTTCCCGGATGCCCAGGTCCACGTGCACGCGGACGAGCTGGCCGCCGCACGGCAGCCGACGGCCAGGGAGCGGGCACGCTACGTCGCGGCGCAGTGGGCACACGGTCCCTCGTGGGTCGAGCATCGCCCCGACGCCGGCGAGTCGTGGTTCGGCTTCGAGTCGGTCAGCGTGCTCGACGACGGGCTCGTCCTCGTGCCGCTAAAGGGCCACACGCGCGGGCACGCCGGCGTCGGAGTGCGTCGACCGGGCGGGGACTGGCTCTTCCACGCCGGCGACGCGTACTTCTTCCGCGGCGAGAAGGAGCAGCCGCCGTCGTGTCCACCCGGTCTTCGGGCCTTCCAGCGGCTCGTCGAGGTCGACCACCGCGCCCGGGTGGAGAACCAGGCCCGGCTGCGATCGCTGCACGCCGAGCACGGCGAGGAGGTCACCGTCTTCTCCGCCCACGACGAGGCCGAGTTCCGGGCGCTCCGGGAGCCGACGTCGGCGCAGCTCTGACGGGAGCGGGCTCCAGCTTCCGAGGTGAGTCAGGGCCGGGCCAGGCCCTGGGCCACCGCCCGCCACTCGGTCACCGACCGCGCCGCGAGCCGCTTCGGGTCATGGGTCGCGTGGTGCACTGCCACCTCTCGGCAGCTGCGGTCGTCCTCACCCAGGAGGCAGGCAACGATGTCGGCCCCCTCGGCCAGAGGGCAGCGACCACACAGGACCAGCGGGCAGGTCTGGGGGCGGCCGCGCCTGGGGCCGAGACACAGGCGCACGTCGAAGCCCCGGCCGCGGAGGGCTGCCGACGCAGGGTCGGCCCAGACGCTGTCGGCCTCGACGAGCACCCGTCGACCTGCGCTCGCGGCGCTCCAGCCCGGCATGGCGTCGACGCAGGAGAGCTCCGCCACCAGCACGCCGCCCTCCGCCGGTTCCACGATGGCGCACCCGATCGACCGCAATGTCCGCAACATGGCCAGGTTGTCGACGCGGACCACGGCGCGAAGAGTCTCGATGCCGTGTGCGCCGGCGTCCCGACGCAGCATGTCGAGGAGCCGGCGTCCGACTCCGCGCTGCTGACAGCCGTCGGCGACCACGATCCCGAACTCGTACTCCCCGTCGCCGTGCATCAGGTACCTCGCCTCGCCGACGATGCGGCCGTCACGCAGGGCGAGGACGGACGCCACGTCGTCACCTCCGGCCAGTCCCGCGACGGCCTCGAGTGTCGCCCGAGGCATCGTGCCGAAGAAGCGCATCACCGCCGACTCCTCCGACAGGGAGGCATAGAGATCGAAGATCGCCGACGCGTCAGACTCCCTGGCGCGGCGAAACGCGATCTCCGCGCCCACACCCGGCAGACGGGCGGCTGACATACCCCGAAGGTAGGTCCGGAGACTGGCGGCGGGCAGGGCCGGAGGTCCCCCGGGGGGTCCTGACGTCGGGGTCATGTGGGCCAGTTCGCAACGATTCGGGCGGATCAGATGGAGATGGTCAGTTTTCGGGGCGACACGCCCGGTCTGCATGGTCCGTCCGAGTGGTTCCTGTTCGTGTGTATTCCAACCCGGTGCTGGTGCGTCTAGCGTCGAACGCGGTTGCTCGATGCGACGACTCAACTCGGACGTTGGACGTCGGGCGACGGTCCCCACAGATGGCGGCAGGAGATCCCTGCCGGTTCGATCTCACGCATCTGGAGGATGCCGAATGTCCGTTTCACGCATGGGACTCTGCGCAGCTCTCGCCACCCTGGCGATCGGGGCCACCACGGCACCGGCCCTCGCCGGCAACAGCCAGACCGGCAACGGCGCGCCGAGCGGAGCGCACTACACGCTGAACATCATCGGTGTTTCGCAGGACAAGACCGCCGACATGGACGGGAACAACGGCAGCCGGATCTTCGTGCCTCTGTGGGGCAACGCGAGAATCGGCCTCAGCGAGGGCGACTTCGGCGTTCTCGACGCCAACGGCACCGACTCCGACGGTGCAGCCTTCCAGCTTCCCAGCCCGGACCCGGACAACGACGGCGTCACGGCGTACTCCGTGTACGCCCGCGCGCTGGGCACGCCGGGCGGTTCGTCGACGACCTCGACCTGCGCGACGGACCCTGTCACCGGCGAGGTGATCTGCTCGACCGAGCAGATGGTCCTGGTGCGCGACAAGGGCAAGAGCACCTTCGACAACGTCAGCAAGGAGCTGCTCTACGTCTACTACGACCTCGACGGGGACGGGACCGCCGAGCGGTACCCGCTCTTCGACAAGCGCCTCGAGGACTACTTCTGGTCCTACGACAACAAGGGGCTCAAGATCGCTCAGCTCCGCTTCTACGACGTTCCGACCAACGTGAACTGAGGCACTCCTGATCTTCGGTGGAGCGAGGCGGTGGGGACCCCTCGCTCCACCGATGCATGTCCCGCACCCCCGCCTAAGGTGCGCAGCGTCCATCGAGGGTGATTCAGGCGTGGGGGGGCCAGGAGGCACCGCCGACCGTCAGCTTCTGACGTCAGCTGTCGAGCACCGAGGGTGGTAGGTCCATCCCGGGCACCAGCTCCACGAGGAGCTCTCGGACCCGGCTGTCGATGTCGGCGATGATCCGGCGGACTGTGACCTCGTCCTGACCGCCCGGGTCGTCGACCGGCCAGTCGACGTACCTCACGCCGGGAACGTAGGGACACTCCTCGCCGCAGCCGAGGGTGATGGCGAGGTCGCTGGCCGCGACGGTGTCCCGGGTCAGGAGGCTGGGGCGCTCCCGAGAGGTGTCGAGACCCAGCTTCTCGAGTGCTTCGGCAACCTCGGGGTGGATGTGCTCGCCGGGCCGGGTGCCCGCCGACAGGGCGACCACACGTCCTCGGGCGTAGTGCTCGGTCAGCACGCGGCCGATGACCGAGCGTCCGCCGTTGCGGACGCACGCGAAGACGACCTGCGGCCTGGCCTGTGGCTTGGTGCTCACGCTGCTCCTCCGGGGCTGCCGGCGGCTTGGTCGACGTAGAAGCGCCGGGCCCACAGGCTGACGTAGACCAGGCCGACGAGAACCGGGACCTCGATCAGCGGCCCGACCACGCCGGCGAGGGCCTGGCCGCTGGTGACCCCGAAGACCGCGATGGCCACCGCGATGGCGAGCTCGAAGTTGTTGCCCGCGGCGGTGAAGGAGACCGTGGTGGAGCGGGCGTACCCGAGCCCGAGCCCCTTGGACACCAGCATCGAGCCACCCCACATGAGGGCGAAGTACGCGACGAGCGGCACCGCGATGCGGGCGACGTCGAGCGGCTGGGAGGTGATCGTGTCGCCCTGGAGGGCGAACAGGATCACGATCGTGAACAGCAGCCCGTACAAGGCCCACGGGCCGAGCTTCGGAAGCAAGGTCGACTCGTACCAGTCGCGTCCCCTGGCGCGTTCGCCGAACCGCCTGGTGAGGTAGCCGGCGGCCAGGGGGATGCCGAGGAAGACCACCACGCTCCAGGCGATCTGCATCGGGGAGACGTCCAGGCCGGTCGTGGACAGCCCGAGCCAGCCCGGCAGGAGGTCGAGGTAGAGCCAGCCGAGGAAACCGAACGCGAGCACCTGGAAGACCGAGTTCAGCGCGACGAGGACGGCAGCCGCCTCGCGGTCGCCGCAGGCGAGGTCGTTCCAGATGATCACCATCGCGATGCACCGGGCGAGGCCGACGATGATGAGGCCGGTGCGGTACTCGGGAAGGTCGGGCAGAAACACCCACGCCAGGGTGAACATCAGCGCCGGCCCGACCAGCCAGTTGAGCACCAGGGAGAGGACCAGCATCCTCTTGTCGCCGGCGACGTCGCCGATCTCGTCGTACCTCACCTTGGCGAGCACGGGGTACATCATCACCAGCAGGCCGAGGGCGATCGGCAGCGACACCGAGCTGACCTTGATCGCGTCCAGCGCGTCGGCGATGCCGGGCACCCACCGCCCCAGCAGGAGTCCGACGACCATCGCCAGTCCGATCCACACCGGCAGGAACCGGTCGAGGCGCGACAGTCCACCGACGACTCCGTGGGGTGCGGCGCCGGCCGACCTCGCCTGTACGGCGGAGGGCGGGTGCTGGTTCATCGGTCTCCCTGTGCCTCGAGCGACCGTTTCCTGGCGAAACGCGGTCTGGCGGGCTAACGTATCAGCCAATGCTGACATCATCTCACACTGATACGTCGAGCGGGACCCTGTTCAAGGTGCTGGCCGACCCGCTCCGCCGCCGCATCGTCGAGCTGCTGGCGGCGGAGCAGCTGTGCACCTGCCACCTGGTCGAGGAGACCGGTGCCGGTCAGACGACCGTCTCGAACCACCTGCGGGTGCTGCGGGAGGCCGGGATGGTCGAGACCGAGCCACGCGGGCGGTTCACCTACTACCGGCTGCGGCCGGAGGTGCTCGAGGCCCTCGCCGACGAGGTCGCGCAGCTCGCGGCACAGGCCAGGGGCGCGAACGGTTCGAAGCGCGCCTGTTGATCCGAGGCGAGGTCTCTCAGGAGCAGCAGGATGCCTCGGCCGGGGTCTCGACGTGGCCGAGGTCCGCCCGGGTCTTGCCCTCGAGCTCCGGGTGCGCATCGGCGAGGACCGCGTAGTTCTCCCAGCGCTGCCCGTCAGGGCCGGTCACCCAGTGCTTGTCCTGCCGCGCGTAGCAGCACACCACGTCGCCCTCGGTGTCGAGCGTCAGGCCGGCGGCCTCGAGCCGGGCGGCCTGCTGCTCGACCTCGTCCACGGACTCACGCTCCACGCCGAGGTGGTTGAGAGTGCCGGTGGCCCGCGGGTTCTCGAACAGGACCAGCTTCAGCGGCGGGTCGACCACGGCGAAGTTCGCGTAGCCGGGGCGACGCTTGGCCGGCTGGGTGTCGAAGAGGGTCGAGTAGAAGTCGACCGCCGCGTCGATGTCATCGACGTTGAGTGCGAGCTGGATGCGGGACATGGGTTCCTCCTGGTTGGTGTGGCGGGTGGTCCTGGTTGTCGATGACCGCGACGGTCAGGCGCAGCAGACCTCGGTCGTCCGCAGGGTGGACGCGGCGATCCGGGCCCGGAGCCCGGAGACGGACACGGTGATGCGCTCGGCCGCGCGGGTCAGCACGGGCCGGTGACGTCGGCCAGTGAGGGCGGCGACGCGGCGCCGACCCTCGGCGGCACGCAGCAGGTCGGCGTGGCGCTCGGCGGCAAGAGCGGCTACCAAGGTGGGGTGCATCGTCGGATCTCCTTCTTCGTCTTCCGTGCGGCCTCCCCGCGCGGCTCATATAGATGGATGTCTATGTGATACTCCGAAGGTGCCACGGGGAACCCTCCGGGTCAAGCATTGACGATCATCAATATGAAGTTTTACTCGGAGGGAGTCAGCGCAGGTCGTCGGCAGGCTCTGCAAGGCTCGAGAGCATGACCGACCCGACGTGGCAGGATCACGAGTTCACCGACCTCGACTGGTACGCCCGCGACCTGTCGAACGAGACCTATCGCGACTGCGCGTTCCGCGACGTCGACCTCACAGAGTCGGTGAGCCGGGGTGCCACCTTCGAGTCGTGCGCCTTCGCGAACTGCCGGTTCAATGCGTCGCGTCATGTCGGCTCGGCATTCGTGGCCTGTGACTTCCAGAGGACGTCCTTCTTCGGCGCGAGCTTGGAGGGCTGCAAGATGACCGGGAGCATCTTCGTGCGCTGCACGCTCCGGCCGATCACCGTCCGCGGAGGCCAGTGGCGGTCGGTGACCATGCGGGGGGCGAGCCTGACCAAGCTGGACCTGGCCGGACTCTCGCTCCGGGAGGCCGACCTGTCGGACAGCGACCTCAGCGGAGCGTCGCTTCACGGGTCCGACCTCGGCAGGGCGACTCTTCGGAACGCCACGCTGCGTGAGACAGACCTGCGAGGAGCGAGCCTCGAAGGCGCCGACCTCACCTCGGTGAGGCTCTACAACACGAGGGTCGACATGAACGGAGCAGTCGCGCTGGCGGAGAGCTTCGGCGCCCTCGTCGAATGATCAGGTCTTGGTCAGCAGGACGTTGCAGCCGCCTCCGGGGAGGTTGCTGATGAACGTGTCGTCGACCAGCTGTCGCGTCGCCCACAGCCCCATAGGGCTCGACTCGTCGGGGTAGCGGTAGCCGCTCATCGGATCGGAGATGCCTGGTCCGGAGTCCACGACCAGACAGGTCAGCTTCCCGATGTCGGCCCACAGGCTGACCTGCACCGGCGGCGCGCCATGGAAGAGCCCGTTGGCCGCGACCTCGTTCACTGCGGTGAGCAGCTCGCCGATCGCCTGCTGCGAGACTGCGCTGGACGCACGGGCGCTGGTGCTGATCAGGTGGCGGACGCGTGCCAGGTGCTCGAGGTGGGTGATCGTGGCCGACATCGTCGGTGGCCAGCTCGGCGGCCGGGGCGTCTGCGCGAGCGGGTCGTCGAGGAACGCTGCCGGATCGACGTACTTCGGGCTGGCACCGGTCGTCAGGTCGGTGCTGATACGGGGATGTGTCGCCAGGGCGCCCGCGACGACGGATCGGGGGAGGGCCTCCGCGTCGTACGTGCACAGCGCGCGGAACGGGAAGGTGCTCAGGGCCTCGTTCACCGCGGACTCGTATCTCGCCCAAGCGGCCTGCTCGGCTGCGTCGCGCCCCTGGGGAACCGTGCCGGTCACCCAGAACTCGGTGCCGTCAGGAATCTCCGCCAGCTTCTGCTGGTACGCGAACAACGTCCTCATCGGCGCCTGGTACAGCTCCTCGTCGAATCCGTACTCGAGCCGAGGATGTGTGCCCAGCACCTCGCGCAGAAGTGCCACCCGGTGCCTGGTGCCGTGCACCAGCACGTGCGCACCGGACACCAACCCGCGTTCGACGAAGGAGCGGGTTCCTTGCACGAGCTGCTCGTCACATTCATGGACCAGAAGCCCATGGTCATAGCGGCTGTGCACGCGACTCGACGGAAACATCATTCCCCCTCGACCAGGATTCCCGGTGTCCTGTCGACGCCGAGCAAACGGATGACGGAATCGACCGGCGGACCCGCGACCTGCAGACGCACGCGGCCGCCACGATCCCGGTAGCCGGCCGTGCCCCTCACCAGGGACCGCGCACCCTGGACATCGAGGAAGTCCAGGTCCCTCAGGTCCACCACGAAGTCGTCCCGCTCGGTCATCGACGTCGCGGCTGACAGCAGAGAGCAGGCGATGTCGTTGTTGGACCTGTCGATCTCTCCCGCGATGGCCAGTCCTCCGGAGAACGGCGCCGCGCGGAACAGGCGCTCCCTCAGGCCCGCACCGTGCATACCGCACGCGTGTTCGAGGTAGTCCATCGACTCCTGTACGGCGTACTGGCACATCACGGAGAGGGGTTGCGAGCGGCACAGGTCGTCGGTCGCCCGTTCCACGTCGGCGTGCCGTTCCCGTGGCATGAGCGCCCAGGCAGTCGTGGCCTCCGCCGACCAGCGCACCGATGGGTAGCCGTCATCGAGCGCTCGCTCGATGACGCTCGCCTGCCACCCGGGGTCGTAGGCCGTCTCGTCGGCGTGAACGACCTCGATCTGGCCGCGCGCGAGTGCCTCCTGAGCTTCGGGCTGCTCCTTCAGGACCCCCAGAAGTGAGCGGTCAGGAGGTCGCTGGGCCGGCTCGGTGTAGAGGATCTTGGAGCCCAGATCGAGCCCCCGCCGGACCCATGACGACACGCCGGCTCGTCTCTGGGTCTCTGCCTGGTAGAGCAACATGAGATGTCCATCCCAGCCCACCGGCTGGCTGCCGACGTACTTCACAATGAGCAAAACTACGCGCGTGAGCCGCGACTTCTGCGTCAGCGGACGTCGTGTCTGGACCGGCTCTCCTCCGCCTCGGACGAGAAGGCCCCCGAGGCGTCCCGGGTCAGCTCGAACCAGACGCGTTTCCCTGGTCCGGTGGTCAGTGGTTCCACGCCCCAGCGGTCGGACAACGAGTCAACGAGCCTCAGCCCATGCCCGGTCTCGGGCCAACGGAAGTCCGAGGCGATCCTGACCTCACCGCCGCCCTCGTCGCTCACGCCGACCGTCACCTGCCCGGCTTCGACCAGAACGTCCAGCTTCGGGTCGCCGCGGCCGTGCCAGAGGGCGTTGTTGACGAGCTCCGTCGTGAGCAGCAGCACCGTGTCCACGAAGTCGGACGGCAGTCCCTCGCACCTCGAGGAGACATAGCGGCGCGCGCGGGCGGGCGCAGAGGCGTCGGGTACGACGCGAGTATGTGCTCGGCCCACCTCGACACCCTCTTCCCCGTCATATGCCTATGTGGACAGGTGTCCCCGGCCTGGTCACGTCGAGGGCAAATGACCCCCTACCCAGGTGGCAGCGGTTCAAACATGCGGATGGGAGAACGTCGCCGACGCCGGGTCGGACGACCTCCCCCTTGCGATCCGGATGGCCCTGACGGGCAGTGCTCCCTCCCGGTGATGCTCGATGAGGGAGGTCACGATGGATGACGGACGTGCTGCACGGCTGGTCGAACGGCTCGACCCGGTCGAGGACCTCAACTACCGACACTTCCGGATGCGCCACATGGTTGCCGAGCTCCTGCGGCCAGGTCTGCTCCCGGGCACCCGGGCGCCCGACTTCACCTTGGAGTCAGCCGACGATGGTCGGCTGCGGCTGAGCGACCTCCAGGGTCAACCGGTGCTGCTGCACTTCGTCAGCTACACCTGCCCGGTCACCCGCGGCGGCGTCACGACGATGATGGAGCTCTACCGCCTGTACGGCGAGCGAGTCCGAGTTGTCGAGGTCATCGTCCGCCAGGCCCACCCGGGTGAGCGGCACGGCGGATACCGCTCGTACGAGGCGAAGCTGGAGGACGGGCGGGCCTACAAGCGCGAAGAAAGCCTCCCCTGGCCGGTGCTCATCGATGACCTGGCAGGGACGGTCCAGCGCGCGTACGGCGGACTGGCCGCCGCCGTCTACCTCATCGACAGCGAAGGGGTCATCGCCTTCTGTGGACTGTGGGGACAGTCACCGGCTCTCCGAACCGCGATCGACGACCTGCTGACCCACGGCGGCGTCGCCTCGCGAGCCGACAAGGGCGTTGACCGACGGCCGCACCTCGCGGCTGCGATCGTCGACGGTCAGCGTGGCCCGATCCGTGGCGGCCGCTGGTCGCTGGTCGACCTCGAGCTCGGCTTCCCCGGTGCCTCCATCCTCATGCTGACCGGACGACTGGGCCGGCCGGTGCTCGAGCCGCTGGCAGTGCGCACGACACCCCTTCCGATCCAGACCCGGGTCGCACTCGTCGTCGGCGCCGCGACCGCGGGCACCGTCGTCGGTCTGGGCCGTCGGCACCATCGCCACTCCCGGGACCGTGGAACCTAGGCAGCGCCCGCTCCCAGCAGCACGTGTCGGCATGATCGCCTTGGCGATCGTCCTTCTGTCACTCCCACTTCTCGCAGTCGTTGCCGCCGGCCCTCAACCAGGGGTTGGCGAGCACTTTGTCGTTGCCGGGGCCGCACCAGACGTACAGCAGGTACATGCCTGAGTAGTCGGGGCGCACGACGACGTCGTTGCCGCGGCCGGCGTACACACGGTCGATTCGCCTGATGACGATCCATTCGTTGCCGCGGCCGCCGTAGAGGAAGTCCTTCTTGCGGTCTTTGCCTCCGTAAAGGCGGTCCGCGCCGGCCTTGCCATAGATCCTGTCGGCCCACCGAGGCCACGGATGATGTCTGCTCTGGGGGTTCGGAGTCGGAAATGAGGCTTTTCTGACCGGGTGAAGGGCAACTCGTTCAAGAGATACGTAGTGCACTCCGTACTCCCTCGGAGGCCAGATGGTGTCCGGTGCACCAGGATCGATGGCATCAGAGTCCGTCCCCTGGAGTGATGCACCGATGTACAAGCCGTCACAGCGACCCAACATCTTGAACGTCTCGCTGGTCCCCGAAGCCCCGTGCCTGTTCCTCGACCTCCGTGGCGAGCTCGACCTGTGCAGCGTCCATGAACTGCCCCGCGACGAGTACTCCTCGCGAAAGGACCTGACGACGGTCCTGGTCGACCTCGGTGAACTCACCTTCTGCGACCTCGCCGGCCTCAGGGCGCTGCTGACCTTCGCTCGGACCCATCAGGCCAAGGGCCGATCGGTCGTGGTCGTCCGAGCCACCCCGTTCATGTGGCGGTTGCTGCGCCTCTGTGGAATCACGGACCGGCTGGAGTTCGCGCAGCCTGACCGCGTCGCCGCGTGACCTTCGAGGCGAGCGTCCCGAGTAACTCGGTTCACTAGGCAGATTGCTGCTTCCGGACGCATGACAAGAGCCCCTCTTCCGGCATGGAAGAGGGGCTCTGACCTGGGGTGGAGCCAAGGGGACTCGAACCCCTAACCCCCTGCTTGCAAAGCAGGTGCGCTACCAATTGCGCCATGGCCCCCTGTTGGTGCGCGGAGCGGTCAGGCCTTGCCGACGTTGTCGGTCGCCTCGGCCCACAGCGCCTGCTCCTGCTGGCTGGCCTTGACCTTCTTGCTGGCGAAGACCGCCGCGGCGGCGGCGAGGGCGATGAGGACGAGCTTCTTCATGGGTGTTCCCTTCGTTCCGGGACGGGAGGTGCTGGTGGGCCTAAGAGGACTTGAAC
>DASVBF010000035.1:0-3990 GCA_036375975.1 Nocardioidaceae bacterium
GGCTCGCGGTGATCGTGCTGTTCCTGCGCTACATCAGCACGCACACCTTCCGGCCGTTCGTGATCTACCGGGTCGTGCTCGGGCTGGCCGTGCTGGGCCTGCTCGCGGCCGGCGTCATCGAGGCCCGCTGACGTCCACGCCGGCAGCCCAGGCGGCCTGTGGAGGAGGGCTCACTAGCTGTGTCCCTATTCCGGCGAGGTCGACTGTGGGCTCGACCGATGTTGGGGTGTGGGGTACGCGACTGACGTGACCGATATGCGGTGGAAGTTGTCGAGGGGGTGCGGTGTAGACCGGGCAAACGAGGCCGCGCGTTCAAGGCGGATATCCGCGACGTCGTGGACGACATGCTGTACGTGGCCCACGCGGGCTGGGGGGACACGAGCGACCGTATCCGGCGTTACCGAGCGATCTTCCGAGAATGCGCTCTCATGCCGATGACAGCGCGTTGGAAGTTCAGCCGCGGTGGCTCCGTATCGCATTCACGAGAGCCGTGCGCACGAGTACGTGGGCGAGAGGAGGCAACTCCTCAAGGCCGAACCATCCGATGTCTTCGTGTTCCTCGGGAGCGACGTTCGCTGGCGTTCCCTGCCAGTCACGCACAAGCCAAGCGCTCAGGAGTGCCGGCTCTTCTGCAGGTCCTATGGTCAGCCGACACAGATGAGACGCCGAGCCCGTCGCTATCTGCACGCCGAGTTCCTCCTGAAGTTCCCGCGTGAGCGCGCCCAGTTCCGACTCGCCAGCCTCAATGAGTCCACCGGGCAAATCCCAGATGTCCGGGTACGCATGCTTGTTGGGACTCCGATGCACGAGTAGAACTCGACCTTCACGAACCGGCGCGCCGACAACGACCTTATGCATGCGCGGATTAGAGCATGGACGTCCGACAAGCGAACGTCCGCTCAAGCCGCTGTCCGCGTGCTCGCTCACGCGGAATTGAGTGCGTTCTAGTCGCGCGCCTGTTGCCAGCGCGGCTTGTGGGCCGGGGCGGCTAGTCGATCACTGTGAGCGGTCCTTCGTCGGGCGTCGGTGCCTCGAAGTGGTCTACGTAGTGGGCTGCGAGATCCTCGGGAATCACGTAGTCGTCGGAGTGGCCACCTTGCCTGTCGCGGACGCGCCTCAGGACGGTGTCGCGGTCGGTGGCGAGGTAGATCGTTTCCGGCACGACCCCGACCGGTTCGAGCAACTGTCGCCATTCGTCCCGCATCTGACGTGACCAAAACGAAAAATCCAGGACGACATCCGCACCGGCTGCGACCAGCCGAAGGAGCTCATCGCGCAGGTCGCCTTCGATCTCGGCGCGAATCGCCGGCTGCAGGGTTACGGATGTGATCCCACGTCGCCACATCTCGACATCGAAAGAGAGACGAGTCATCCCTTGGGCCTCGAGACGCCGCGCATACGTCGTCTTCCCAGACCCAGCGGGTCCACACATGAAGATCACGCGACGCATGCCCTGACCCTACGGGGCCATCAGTGGAACGCACTCATTTGCCGCGGACACTGAAAGCGCGATCATGCCGATCTCAGGGCGTCAGAGGACCTTCGGGCGGGTGCCCGTACGAGCCGCTCGCTGTAGTTGACTTGCCCCGTGTCGGTGGCGAGAAGGCGTGTGCTGATTACGGGTGCGTCCCGGGGTTTCGGTAGGGCCTGTGTGGAAGCGTTTCTGGGTGACGGCTGGGACGTCGTCGCCACTGCTCGCGCGGCAGCACCCACGGAACTTCCAGGGCCAACGTGGGTCCGATGGGACGTCACTGACGATGACACCAGACCGCTGATCTCGGCGCTGGGGGGACGACCGCTGGATGTGCTGGTGAACAACGCGGGCCGGGGAACGCCGGGAACTCCCGTCGAGGCGGTCGACGTTCACGCGCTGCTCGACGTCTGCGATGTCAACGTGGGTGGAGTGATTCGAACCGTCCAAGCGGTACTTGCGAACCTGCGTGCCGCGCCAGCGCCCATCGTCTTCAACATCAGTTCTCGCCTCGGCTCAGTCCAGGATCAAGCGACGGGCCGGTACGCACACCTGAGCACCAGCTACGCCTACCGCATCTCCAAGGCCGCCCAGAACATGACGACAACGTGCCTCGCTAACGAACTGGCTCCCGACATTCGCGTCTGGGCAGTCCACCCAGGCGTGTTGGGGACAGCCATGGGGCAGGCAAATGCCACACAGGAGCCCACGGTGGCGGCCAAGCGACTGGTGTCCCTTGCTGCCGACCCGGACCCGACCAGCCCACGATTTCGCAACCTCGACGGAGACGACTTGCCGTGGTGAACCAAAGCCATGACCTCGGCGTCGGTGAAGGCATCCGCTCGCCCAGCCCGCGTTCTGGCAGTGCAGACCTCCGGCCAACGCGGGTAGCGATCCGACGCACGCCCGACGACGAGTGGGCGGCCGCTTCGATCTGGGCCGCCGCGACCGCACGACGCGACGACCTCCCATCGCCGGTCCCGGCAGAGACAAAGCTCCGGGGGATACAGCAGACACTCATGTTGGCGGGCGCGAGCCTTCACCTTGCGTGGAGGGGGTCCAACCCCTGCGGATTTGCCGTGCTCCTCCCGACGGGCACCTCGCTGGAGATCCGTTATCTCGCGGTCGCCTCAGACGCATGGGGCACTGGGGTCGGGTTGGACCTTCTCAGTCACGTGCTGGAGCACGCACGAGTCAACGGCTTCGCCACCATCGACCTCTGGGTGATCGACACCAATACCAGAGCCATCGGACTCTACGAGCGAGGCGGATGGCTACGGACCGACGACCTGAAGAGCCAGATCGAAACCAGACGCATCGAGAGGCGATTCGTTCATCGGGTTCGGGGAGAGGCGAACCCCTGCTGAACTCCGTCAACCCTGGGGCACATCGCGCACGGACATGCCGCGATGAGGGCGCTCGGGATGTGCCGTTCCCGGCCGCGCGGCACCCGTGAAGGGTAGGTGCCGTTTCGGGCGGGCTCGGCGACTGGCTTTCGGCTCGCTGCGTCGCTCACCTTGTCCGTGTCCTGCCGGGTCAGTCGAGGTCGTCGAGTTGGACCCGGACGACGAGCTCTCGGGGTAGCGAGCTGTAGATCCACAGGGAGCCGAAGGCCTCGGTGGCGAACCGGGCGAACATGCCCGGTACCGGAAGGGCGATGACTCGGTCCGGCTTCCAGCCGTGGGCGGCATCGAGGTGCACCAGGTGCTCGTCAGTCGGCACCCATACCTCGCCGCGGATGACGACCGGGGGACTGCCAAGCAGATCCTGGTTCTTCGGAGTCACGAAGGCGTCGTCGTGCGCGACGATCCGGGTCATGACCCTTCGGCTGGCTGCATCGACGAGTTCGAGGTCGGCATGGTCTTCGTTCTCGCTTCGGCTCAGCATTACCCACAGGCGGTTGCCGTCGCGGACCAACTCGGCCGTAGGTTGCGCGTCGAGTTGGACATGGCGGGCCGCATGGCCCTTCTCGGTGTCGATCTCGTAGAGCCGCTGGTCGCGCTCGGACACCACCCATAGGCGATCACCATCAGTCTGGGCCTGTCCGGCAAGCGCGTGGCCCTCGCCAGAACGCGGCCCCAGCTGCAGCGTGCTGCGCCGAGCGAGAGTCCGCAGGTCCAGGCGCAGCAGGCGACCGCCGTCGTGGTCCGACACCCAGAACCCGCTGCGGTCCACGCTGGCCTGCAGGGGCGCCGGAGCCCCGACCCGGGCCACCTCCCGGGGGTCGGGTCCGGATACGTCGTAGCGGGCGACCTCGCCCTTGAAGTAGGCAGTGCGGTAGAGCGATCCGCGGTGGATGGAGAGGTAAACGCCCGGCTTGGCATCGACGTGGTGCACCGACTCGTCCTCGGGATCGATCCAGGCCAGCCCGGTTGGGCCGCCGACCCACAGCCGGCGCGGCGTCGCCTGGGCCACCATGAACCCGGCTGCCGAGTGGTCGGCGACGACATGCGCGGATCGTGCCCGCTCGACGGGCAGATCCAGATAGGTCGCCTGCGCGGCTGTCGACGGCGATGGTG
>DASVBF010000080.1:0-2456 GCA_036375975.1 Nocardioidaceae bacterium
GCGGCGTCCTGATGCTGACCCTGGTCGCCGCCTGTGCTGCCGCCGGCCAGGAGAGCGTGAGCTCCATCCGACCTCCGCAGGTCATCGAGCAGGGAGCGCTGACGGTGTGCAGCGACCTGCCCTACAAGCCCTTCGAGTCCAAGGGCCTGCCGTTCATCGTCGCGGTCAACCAGTTCGACGGCACCAGGGAGTACGAGCTCGACGAGGTCGCGGCCGCACTCGCGCTGCCCCCCGAGGTCCCGATCATCCGCGTCGACGCCCGCGACCGCGAGTCCGCCAAGCAGGCGCTGGTGCGGATCACCGAGTACGCCCTGCTCCGCCTCACCCAGTCCCTCACCGTGAATGCGAACTGACATGACGAGCCACACACCCGTCCGGGGAGCCGCGCGCACCGTCGGCGCCGTACTGATGCTGGGCCTGGCCGCTGGCTGTGCGGCCAACGGCGCGGAGCCCGTGAGCTCCGTCCGCGCCCCCCAGGTCGTCAAGGAAGGCGCCCTGACCGTCTGCAGCGACATGCCCTACGAGCCCTTCGAGTCCATGAAGGGCGGAAAGCCGGTCGGCTTCGACATCGACCTCATCCGCGAGGTCGCCGCGGAACTCGACCTCCGCCTCGAGATCAGGGACACCGACTTCGATGCCATCCAGTCCGGTGACGCGCTCAACTCCGACAAGTGCGACGTCGCGATCTCCGCGATGACGATCACCGGCGAGCGGGCGCGCGTGCTCGACTTCTCCAGCCCGTACTTCGACGCCTCGCAGGCGCTGGTCGTCGCCAAGGGGTCCGGCATCGACTCGCTCGACGACCTCGCCGGCCAGCGGATCGGTGTGCAGGGCGGCACGACCGGGGAGCTCTACGTCACCGACAACGCGCCGTCCAGCGCGGACGTGACGCCGTTCAAGGACGCCGCCGGGATGGAGGAGGCCCTCAGCACGCGAGCGGTGGACGCCGCTGTCTATGACAACACGGTGGTCGGAGACGTGGTGGCTGCGAACCCCGACCTCGAGGTCTCCGCCGAGTTCGACACCGGTGAGCAGTACGGGATGGCCGTCAAGAAGAACGGGAACGTCGACCTGCTGCGCTCGATCAACCGGGTGCTCGCCACGCTGGAGAAGACCGGCGGCTACGACAAGATCTACTCCACCTGGTTCGGCGACGCCCGGGAGTGAGCCGCGGGGGGCGGGAGAGACGGCCTCGACGGCAGGTCCATCGCAGTGACGGGCGGCCTCTCGTGTCACCCCCCATGGACGATGCCTGCGTCGTGGCTGAGCGCTACCAAGGAAGTCGATGGGCGCAGGGTGGTGATTCCATGTATCGAGCCGTGTGGAGGTACTCAGTTCTGCTGGCGGGTGCCGCCGGCGTGTGGGAATCAGGCCATGTGTGGTCTTTCGGAGGCGCGCTGTTCCTCTTTCTCTTCCTGGCACTCACGGCGGCATGCATCCGCCTTGTGATCGGCCAGGAAGGCGAGCGGCCGCCGTGGCGACCGGCGTTGCGGACCGGGCTGGCCTGGAGTCTGGGCAGCGTGGCCGCACTTGGGCTGTACGCGTGGCTCGGCGTGGCGGGGCTGGCCGTTGTCGTGCTGCTGTGCGTCCTGTCGCCGACAGTCCTCACCGCTTTGGTTGACCGTGCCGGTCACCGCCGGCGCAGCGAGGAAGCGCTGACTCCTGGCCGGCCCGGCTCGTCAGTGGAATGGTCGGCGCCGGACCCGGACAACGGGCGGCGGTTGACTCGTGAGCCATCGGTGGTTGTCGGCCGCTCCTTCCGGGGGCCCTGGATCGAACAGCCGCTGAACTCGATGAATGACGCGATGTTGTGCTTTGCCTGGCGGACCAGCTTCGTGGCGTTGCAGCAGCCGGTGCCGCTCGCCGTCAGGATGCGGGTCGTGGACCGGCGTCAAGAGTTCCTGGACGAGTTCGAACGGCGTAATGCCCGCGGGTTCGAGGCGTGGCTCGCGTCCGGTGCACGCGCCGCGGGAGACCCGACGAAGTACATCGCTTCCGCGCAGGGGCAGGTGCCCCGCCGAGACCAGCGCTAGGAGTCGTGCGTACGGGTCCGGGGGGCCGATCCGCCCCTTCACGTCGCTGGTCGTGATGGCCTTGAGTCGCCAACCTGCCGAACGTGTTCGTTGAGCAGCGCCTCGGTCTGATGAACGGACATCTTGTGGCCCAAGGCAAGAGCCCCTCAGCCGGGCGGCAAAGGGGCTCTGACTGCAGTGATGCTGGTGGGCGATACTGGGTTTGAACCAGTGACCTCTTCCGTGTCAAGGAAGCGCGCTACCACTGCGCCAATCGCCCGTGACGACTCGAAAGTCCCTCGTGGGAGCTTCGAGCAATCGAGGTGGAGACGGGATTTGAACCCGTGTAGACGGATTTGCAGTCCGTTGCCTCGCCTCTCGGCCACTCCACCAAGGAGGGGACCTGCGACCCTTCTCCGAGCGGACGACGAGGCTCGAACTCGC
>DASVBF010000239.1:0-4430 GCA_036375975.1 Nocardioidaceae bacterium
TGGCCGGCCGAGGAGATCTGGGTTGCCACTCGCGCGATCCCCGAGGACACCTGAAGCGGGCCGCCCAGCTTCCCTCTGAGGGCTGGGTTGACGCTCCCCACTGGTGACGCGCAACAACGCCACGTCCACCGTCGACCTACCCACGACTCGGACGCCACCAGCCTTGTGGAGGTGCCCGAGCGAACGCACGATCAAGGTGTCAGACGTCGACAGAGCTGCCGCGTTCTGGTCGGCGGCGCTGGGCTATGAGAAGCAATCGAGCAACCGCGCGTTCCTGGTGCCAGACGGCGCACCCGGCACTCGTCTACACCTCGATGATGAAGATGGAACGCACCTCGACCTCTGGGCTGACGATGAGGCCGATCAGCAGGTCCAAGTCGAGCGTTTGATCTCCCTGGGCGCTCAGAAGGTCCATTGGGATTACACCGACGATGCCGACTTCATTGTATTGGATGACCCGGATGGCAATCTGTTCTGCGTAATCGCCTGAGTCGCTGGAGGGTGGGTCGGCCCGCTCGTCAGCGCGCCCGCGCCGCCATCTGCGCCAGTTTGCGGGGGTTCTTGGGCTCTGCGCCAGCACATTGCCGGGCGAAGCAAGCGGGCTGCGCCGCCTAGGGTGGCCCCATGCCAGCGCCTCATCTCTTCCATCACCTCGGCGTTTTCGCCAGCGACTTCTCCGCGAGCGAATCCTTCTACACCAATGCGCTCGCCGCGTTGGATGTTCAAGCTGGCTACCGAACCGAGACCATTGCCGAATACTGGATCCCCGAGCAGGACGCTCCGAGCCTGTCGCTGGAGTCTGCGCGGACACGCGCTGACGTGACTCGTGGGCTCCACCTAGCCTTCGAAGCGACGGATCGAACTGCGGTCGACTCGTTCTTCGCGGCGGCGATCAAGGCCGGTGGAACAGCCCGCCACGAGCCCCGACATTGGCCTGAGTATCGGGCCTACGCCGCCTTCGTCAGCGACCCCGACGGCAACAACGTCGAAGCAGTGGCGAAGGAGCCGAGCCGGTCCTGACGACGCCCGGCCGCGCGCCTTCTTCGGCATCGTCGATCACCTGCATAACCCGGATGAGCGAACGCTCTGAAATCGGCCGTGAGCGAACGCGCGGACAGCGGCATGCGGCATAGCGCTCGCGGGTCCACCGGACCAGCTCGTTACCGTCGCGAGTGTTCATTCTCTCGAGGCTGAGATCCGCATCAAAGCCCGTGATGCGGCCGCTCGCACCCGGGCAGAGGGGTCTTCCTGAAGGTCGACAACTGTCAAGAGGGTGTCTTCGAGCCTGTGCCGGGCCACGACCTTCAGCGCCATCTCACGAACCCGCCAGGCCTCGTCGCCCAGTGCAACCTGCACCGACTTGAGCGCCACGTCGTCCCAGGCCCAGAGCAGTCCGCGGGCTGCCCAGACGCGCATCCAGTAGGGCGGCCCAGACGGCTCTCCGGTCAACACCCAACGCGCTGGCGGGCCGCCCAGGGCAAGGATCAGGTCAGCGTCAGCTTCGCCGCCGCCGAGCAGTTCCATGCAACCGGCGACCACGGCGTCCTTCCCGCGGCTTGCGCACACCTGCTCGACGCTCTCGCGGGGCGTCTTGCCCCAGATCGACCGCGCGTTCACCGGTCCAGGATAAGTGGCCTCAGGCACAACCTCCCGGGCAGCGAGAACGCTCGCACATCGGCCATGTCCGTGAAGGTCAAAGCCAGCCAGCACGCGGCGGAAGGAGCGTCGCACTCTTGCCGACCCGAACTCTCAGCCGCCCATTCTGAATCGATCCTCCGCGGGCGCCACCGGTCCGGAGGTCTCACCGTCCCAGTGCGCTCGCGGGCATGGCAAGGACTTCGCGTCGGTGTCGTAGGGGGCTGGCGAAGAGCACCACGGGCGAGACGGCGACCGCGACGGCGATCAGCCACAGCGCGCCGCGCGCGCTGGTGACCTGGGCGATCGACCCGGCCAGGAAGCCCCCGACTGGAATCACGCTCCAGGAGACGAAGCGGACGGTGGCCATCACCCTGGCCAGCAGCTCGGGTGGGCTCTCCTGCTGGCGGTAGGTGCGGGTGACCACCGAGAGGATTACGGTAAAGAACGCGAACAGTGCGTTGCCCAGCGAGAACGCGACCATGCCGACGACACCGTGGCCCAGGGGCATCAGCAGCGCTGACGGGACGGAGAGCACGGCCGAGGCCAGTAGCAGGCGTCCGGTGCCGAGCTGCCGTCCCAACCACGGCCCGACCGATGCTCCGGCCAGTGCGCCAAGTCCCTCGCTTGCGAGCACGACGCCGTACGCCGTGGGGGATGCACCCAGTTCCCGCACGACGTACAACGGGGTGAGCGTGAGCAGCATGCCGGCGGCGAAGTTGGTGGCGGTCGCGTCGATCATCATCGGCCGCATCAGCGGATGCTCGACGACGTAGCGCCAGCCCTCGCGGATCTGCTGGACCATCGACGTGCGAACGACATCTGGTCTCTCTGCCCGGGGGAGGGTCCACATCAGGGCGCCGGAGACGAGGTAGCTGGCGGCGTCCACGAGCAGAGCCACCGGTGCGCCCAGCAACTGCACCATCACGCCGGCGACCGGCGGGCCGCCGAGCTGGGTGACGGCATGAGTGCCGCTCATCAGCGAGTTGCGCGAGTTGAGCTGCTCCCTGGGAACGACATGGGGGATGTAGGTGGTGTTGGCAACGAAGGCGAAGACGTTGGCGAAGCCGACCACGAGGGCGACGCCGAAGAGCACCGGCATGGTTAGCAGGTCGAGCGCCCACAGCACGGCCGGGGCGAGCAGGGTGACCGCGCGGACGAAGTCGACCCCCGCCTGCAGCCCGCGCAGCGGCAGGTGGGTGGCCAGCGCCCCAGCGGGAAGGGTGAGCAGCAGCCAACCGAGGTCGCCGGCTGCGACGAGCAGTCCGACCTGGAACGCGCTCGCGTCGAGCAGCACGAGCGCGGCCAGCGGCATTGCGACCGCCGTCACGGCACTGCCGACCTGGCTGGTTGTGGTGGCGGTCCAGTAGCGCCAGAAGACGGAGGCCGGGTGCTGCGTGGTCTCGACGAGGGTCGTCACGTGGGTCCCTTCAGTTAGTTCCGAAGTGGAACTTACGGCATAATGGTGGTCTGCCGTCAACCGGTGGCCCGAGGGAGGACGCGGTGCGACGCGAGGAACTGAGCGAGGCGACGTGCTCGATCGCCCAAGCGCTCGCCGTGGTCGGTGACGCCTGGTCGTTGCTTGTCGTGCGCGACATCGCGGGAGGCGTGCATCGATTCGACGGGCTGCAGGCCGAGCTGGGGATTAGCCGGCGCACCCTGACCGAACGCCTCGGTCGACTGATCGCTGGCGGGGTCCTCGAACAGCGTCCCTACAACAGCGCGCCGCCCCGATACGAGTACCACCTCACCGAGGCCGGGCGCGGCCTTCTGCCGGTGCTGGTCTCCCTCCAGGACTGGGGCTCCCGGCACGTCCTAGGCGATGGCACCCTCAGCGCCACCACTGAGCCCGGTTCCGTCGAGTCCGGACGAGTGCACGGGTTGGTCGGCTCAGTCATGCCCACCATGCGGCTGTCAGCCCACGACGGTGGGTTCTACGACGTCGCAGAAGCCGGCAGTTGGACGGTGCTGGCGGCGCTCCCGGGAGCGACGGCCGATGCCACGTCGTACCCGGCAGGGTGGCAAGAGATCCCTGGAGCACCCGGCTGCACGCTGGAGGCCACGACCTATCGCGACCTGGCGACCGATTTCGCCGCCGCGGGTGTCGTGGTGCGTGCACTGAGCATGGCGACACCGCGACAGGCGGCGCCCTGGGCCGAAAGGCTGGGGCTGACCTACCCGGTGCTCTCCGACGTCGACGCCGAGCTGGTCACCGCGCTCCGGTTGCCGACCTTCCATGCGGGCGGGCGCGACCACCTGAAGCGACTGACCCTGGTGGTCGACCCGGGGCGGGTCGTCCAGGCCGTGCAGTTCCCGATCGCCGACCCCGCAGGATCAGTGCGCGAGGCGCTTGCGGTGGTGCGGGAAGCGCTCAGACGATCAGAGCCACCTCGGAGCTGACTGACTTGAAGGCCGCGCTTGACCAGGATGCAGGTAACCCGGTAGTCGGGCAGTCGCTCCGCAGTGGCCAGGTACTCCTTGCGGTGATGGATGTCAGGCAGCTGCTCGGGTGACCCGTACTCCGCCCAGGCGACGGCCCGGTCGCCGTCGTAGACCAGCGCCGCGTGCGCGATCCCCTCAGCCACCAGCCGTTGCTTGAGCGCTCGGTTCCCCTCGCGGCTCTGGCCCTTCTCTGCGCAGACGGGGTGGAACTTCGTGCACCAGCAGCCGGCGAACATGCCCCCGTTCCGCTCGAGGAGAGCGGCGAAGTCGCCGAACGTCTCAGACGCGAGCGCTTGGATCGTGAAGTCGGACATGCTGGCAACCTAACCCGGATTGCGGACGTTCGGCGTCCG
>DASVBF010000092.1:0-9037 GCA_036375975.1 Nocardioidaceae bacterium
CCGCGGTTGGTGAAGAACCTCTTGCCCTGCTCGAGGCGGATGTTGTGCCGCCGACCCTTGGTGTCGGTCAGCCTGACCCACTCCCCCGCCCGCAGCGGCCCACGATGCACTCCTGACCAGGTCTCCGGCGCGACGTCGGACCCGGTGTCGGTGTCGTCGGAGAGCATGCGCAGGAGGATACGGGGGCTACGAGGCGCCCGCGAAGGCGCGGTCGACGTCGTCAGTGACGAGCACTCCGTAGACGCTGCCGTCCTGCTCCACAAGGAGGTACTCCGTCGCCGGCGTCCGTTGCATGGCGCGCACCATCGACTCCCCGCCGATGTCCGCCGGCAGCATCAGGCCGGGCTCGATGGTGCGGGCGACGGCGTCCACGTGCAGCCAAGGCCGCCGCTCCTCCGGGGTGGCCAGGACTGCCGCCTCGTTGACGATGCCTGAGGGCCGGCCGTGCTGGTCGAGGACGACGATGCTCCCTGCCTGCTGCTCCTGCGCCCGGCGTACCGCCTCGGAGAGCGGGAGGTCGTGCGCCACGGCCAGGGCGCGGCGCGCCAAGGACCGCGCCTGGAGCGCAGGGAGCTTCATCCGAACCCGGGCGGAGATGATCGCTGCGGACGCGCCTCCCCACAGGAAGGTGGCGATGACGAAGGCGAGCAGGAAGTCGAAGATGTCGGGCTGTTGCTTCAGGACGTAGGGCTGCAGCAGCGGCCACAGCAGAGCGAGCACGGCGACGAGGCGGCCCGCCCAGCCGGCCACGATCGTGCCTCGGTAGGGGTTCCC
This sequence comes from Nocardioidaceae bacterium, assembly GCA_036375975.1. Classification (GTDB taxonomy): domain Bacteria; phylum Actinomycetota; class Actinomycetes; order Propionibacteriales; family Nocardioidaceae; genus Nocardioides_C. The sequence goes on from DASVBF010000092.1 coordinate 775, forward strand.
GGTGACCTTCCAGACGGCTGCCCGGAGCACCCGCCCGCCGTCGAGGGGAAGGCCGGGGACGAGGTTGAGGACGCCGACCACGAGGTTCGCCACTGCGAGTCCCTCGACGGCGAGGAGGAGAAGACCGTCCGGAGTGACCCTGGTGAGGCCCAGGAACAGGACCCCGACCGCGATCGACGTCAGCGGCCCGACCACCGAGACACCGAGCTCGCGGCCAGGCGTGTCGGGCTCCCCTTCGATCTCCGTCACGCCGCCCAGGAAGTGCAGCGTGATCGAGCGCACCGGCAGACCGAAATGCTTGGCCATGAGGGCGTGCGACATCTCGTGCAGCAGCACCGAGAGGTACAGGAGTACCGCGAAGGCCAGGCCGGCGACGTACTTGCCGCCGCCCAGACCCGGCTGCACCTGCTCGACGCTCGGGGCGAGCAGCACGGCGATGAGGACCGCGACAATAAGCCACGAGGAGCGGACGAGCACGTCGACGCCGCCGATCTGGCCGATCCGCCACGTCCCGGGCGGCCGCTTTGCCGGCGCACCTCCGGGCTCCACCGTCCTCTGGTCCACACGACCACGCTATCTCGCCGGCTGTCCGAAACTGTCCGTGAGGTCCCCTAGGGTTCTCGGCATGACCCAGGATGTGCAGGACAAGACCCCGGTCGACGGCGTGAACGTGCTCGGGGCCCTTTCGCCGAGTCGGGCGAGCGACTTCATGTCCTGTCCCCTGCTCTACCGGTTCCGCACGGTCGACCGACTTCCGGAGCCGTTCTCCCCGGACGCCGTGCGGGGCACGGTCGTGCACAAGGTCCTGGAGGACCTCTTCGACCTGCCGGCTCCGCACCGCACCGCCGCTCGGGCCGCAGAGCTGCTCCAGCCCGCGTGGGAGTCCGTGCTCGAGGCGGACCCGGAGGTTGCCGAGATGTTCGGCGAGGAGGGGCCGGAGATCGGTGCGTGGCTCAGCTCGTGCCGCGAGTCCTTGGAGCGTTACTTCTCCCTCGAGGACCCGACCCGGCTCGAGCCGGCCGAGCGGGAGCTCTACGTGGAGACCCTGCTCGACTCCAAGCTGCTCCTGCGTGGGTTCGTGGACAGGGTGGACGTCGCCCCGACCGGCCAGATCCGCGTCGTCGACTACAAGACCGGCAGGGCGCCGCACCCGGCCTTCGAGGCGAAGGCGCTCTTCCAGATGAAGTTCTACGCGCTGGTCATCTGGCGGACCCGCGGTGTCGTGCCTGCGATGCTGCAGCTGATCTACCTCGGCAGCGGCGAGCTCCTGCGCTACTCCCCCGATGAGGCGGACCTGCGCGCAACCGAGCGCAAGGTCGAGGCGCTGTGGAAGGCGATCTCCCTGGCACAGCGCACCGGCGACTGGCGACCCCGACGGAGCGCGCTGTGCGACTGGTGCTCCCACCAGTCGCTCTGCCCGGAGTTCGGCGGGACCCCTCCCGAGCTGCCCGTGCTGGAGGTCGCCGACTCGTCGCCCGAGGCCGCCGCTCGAGCCTGAGCGCGAGCGTCACCGGCACGGACTCGGCGAGAGCCTCGGTGTCAGCGCTTGGGCTTTCGCGCTTCGGGTAGGGACGGCTCCGTGGTCACCGGCTTCGGGTGCAGCACACAGGCGACCTCTACCCCGCCCGAGGGGCGCAGCAGCGGGTCGTACCCTTCGTGGAAGCTCAGTTGCACGCCCTCGGTGGTCTCCTCCACGGACTTCACGCCGAGCCAGAACGGCTCCTGGGGGTTCTCCGAGCGGATCCCGTCGAGCATCGCCTTCACCTTGCCGGCATCGGCGCCGCGGCCGAGCGTCAAGGACTTCTCGGCACTGCCGAGGGCGTCGAGGTCGCCCACGAGCGCCTGCTCGGTCTCGAACACCGACGGGTCCTGGCGGGTCCAGTGCTCCTCGAGGAGCGCCCGCAGGTCGCGCGACTCCCAACCACACTCGGCGACTGCCTCGAGACAACGCGGATGGAAGGAGCAGCCCAGCGGTGGCCGTGCAGCATCGGGGATCTCGCCACGCGGAAGGTCCCGCGGCATCATCTTGCGCGGGTCCGGCTCGGGGATCGCCTTCAGCAATGCCTTGGTGTACGGATGCTTGGGGTCCGCGAAGATCTCCTCGGTCGGGCCGATCTCGACGATCCGGCCCAGGTACATGATCGCGATCCGGTCACAGAAGAACTTCGCGCTCGCCAGGTCGTGGGTGATGTAGACGTAGGTCAGCCCGAGGTCGTTCTTCAGGTCGAGCATGAGCTGCAGGATCTTCGCGCGGACGCTCATGTCGAGCATCGACACCGGCTCGTCCGCGACGAGCACTTCCGGGTCGAGGATGATCGCGCGGGCGATGACGGCCCGCTGCTTCTGCCCGCCGGAGAGGTCCGAGGGGTACTTCTCCATGAACTGCGCGGCAGGTGCCAGGCCCACCCGCTCCAGCGCCGCCGCCACGCGGTGCTGCAGGTCCGCGCCCGATGCGATGCCGTGGATCTTGAGCGGGTGGCCGACCGCGGCCTCGATCGTCATGGACGGGTTGAGGGCGGCGTGCGGGTCCTGGAAGACCATCTGCAGGTCGGTGCGAAGCTTTCGCAGGGCGGCTCCCCGAAGGTCGGACACCACGCGGTCGGTGACCTGCCCCTGCTCGTCCCGCTCGTGGTAGGTGATGGAGCCTTTGGTCGCGGGTGCCAGGCCGAGGATCGCCCGCCCCAGAGTCGTCTTGCCGCTCCCGGACTCCCCCACCAGGCCGAGCACCTCGCCGCGCTTCAGCGTGATGTCGACCCCGTCGACGGCCTTGACGGTCCCGGTGTCCAGGCCGAAGAGGCGCCTGAAGCTGCTGCCCCGGAGCTCGAAGTGGACCTCGAGGTCCTCGATGCTGACGAGGGCTTCCCCCGTCTGGGTCGTGTCAGGCCTCGTCTGCAACGGAGATCTCCTCTCGTACCAGCGGTGTTCTCTCGTCGTCGCTCAGCTCGACGATGCCGTTCGCCTGGTCGGCGGCCCAGCACTGCGCCCGGCTGCCATTCGGCATGACTCGCTGCTCAGGATGGATCGTGGCGCAGATCTTCATCGCATCAGGGCAACGTGGGTGGAAGTGACAGGCGCTGGGGGGCTCCATGAGGTCGGGCGGCGCCCCGGGGATGAAGTTGAGTCCCGTGGTCGACAGCGAGATCGTCGACCGCAGCAGCTCCCTGGTGTATGGGTGCTGGGGCTCGGAGAAGACCTCCCGGGCGTCCCCGATCTCGACGATCTCCCCGGCGTACATCACCGCCACCCGGTCACAGGCCTCAGCGATGATCCCGAGGTTGTGCGTGATCAGCAGGAGGGAGGTGTCGAACTCCCGGCGCAGGTCATGCAGGATCCGGATGATCTGGGCCTCCACGAGCACGTCGAGTGCCGTCGTCGGCTCGTCGGCCACCACGAAGGCCGGCCGCAGCACGAGGGCGAGCGCGATCATGAGTCGCTGGCGCATCCCGCCCGAGAACTCGTGAGGGTAGGACCTGTAGCGCGTCGGCGGGATCCCCATGAGCCGAAGCACCTCGAGCGAGCGGCGTTCGATCTCCGCCTTGCTGATGTCCTTCTCGTGCGCTCTCAGCGTCTCCTCGAAGTGCTGGGAGATCCGCATCAACGGGTTGAGCCGGGTCAGCGGCTCCTGGAAGATCATCCCGAGCTCGGTGCCGCGCTTGGCGTACATCTCCTTCTTGGGGAGCGCCAGCAGGTCCTCGTCCTTGAAGCGGAGGTGCCCGTCGATCTTGGCGCCTTCCGGCAGCAGCCCCAGAAGGCCCCGCCCGAGGGTTGACTTCCCGCATCCTGACTCACCGACCAGGCCGAGGATCTCGCCCTTGCGGAGGCTGAAGCTGACTCCGTCGACCGCCTTGACGGGGCCACGCTCGCCGCCGTACCAGATGCGCACGTCCTGGGCGTCGATCACCAGCTCGTTCGCGGCAGGGCCGCCGACCGGACCGTCGTGCAGCTCGGTCATCGTGACTCGTCCTCTCTACGACGGTGGTCGTGCTCTCCCTGGCGCGCCACGTCGTCTCTGAAACGGGCGTCAGCGGCGCTCTGGCCGAGCGCAGTGGCGTCCCCCTCCGCAAGGTAGCTGCTCGGTTCGGTCGCGGGCATGTGGACCGGGAGCAGACGTCGCTTCCGGAGCACCGGGTTGATCGTCTCGTTCAGCCCCTCGCCCACCAGGGTCAGCCCTGTGACCAGCAGCACGATGGCCATGCCCGGGAAGAACGCCGTCCACCAGATTCCGGACGTGGCGTCGTCGAGGGCACGGCTCAGGTCGTAGCCCCACTCGGCCGCCTCGGTCGGCTGGATGCCCAGGCCCAGGAAGCCCAGACCCGCGAGCGTGCCGATCGCGTCGGCCGCGTTGAGCGTCCCGATCACCGGGACCGACTGGATCACGTTGCCGAAGAGGTACCTGCCCATGACCGTCCGGTGCGGGGCGCCGATCGCGCGCGCCGCTTCGACGTACGTCGCCTCCTTCGCGCTCACGGCGGTATTTCGCACAACCCGGAAGTACTGCGGCATGTAGATCACCGTCAGCGAGACGGCTGCCGCGAAGACGCTGCCGCCGAGCACATCCCTGAGGAGGAAGGAGAAGACGATGGCGAGGAGCAGCGAGGGGAAGGCGTACAAGGTGTCCATGATGAACACCAGGGTGCGATCGAGCCAGCCGCCGATGTAGCCGGACAGCAACCCGAGGGGCACGCCCACGACGACGGAGATGATGATCGACAGCCCGACCACCTCGACGGCTGTCCGCGCGCCCCAGATCACCCGGGAGTAGACGTCGTAGAACTGGTCGTTGGTGCCGAACCAGAACTCCCCGCTCGGGGGCGCCAGCTTCGGAAGCTTGTGTCCGTTGATCTCGCGCTGGTTGAAGCCGAGCGGCGCGATCCAGGGTGCGAACAGCGCCATGACAAGGAAGATGACGGTGATCACGAGGCCGATGACGAGGATCCACCGTGCGAGGCCCGTGGTCTTGCGGAACGGGGACGTGATGGTGTCGAGCATCAGTACCTCACTCGCGGGTCGATCAGGGCGTTCACGATGTCGATGACCAGGCTGATGACGATGACGATGACCGCGAAGAAGGTCACCAGCCCCTGCACCGCCACGTAGTCGCGCGCGATCAGGTAGTCGTACAGCTGGGTGCCGAGGCCCGGCCAGTTGAACGTCCGCTCCGTCAGGATGGCGCCGGACAGCGTGAGAGCCACTTGGAGCCCGATCACCGTGATCACGGGTACGAGTGCGTTCCGGAACGCATGCCGGCGCATGACGTACTTCTCGGGGATGCCGCGCGCCCGGGCAGCCTCGACGTAGTCGCCCTTCAGGGTCTGGAGCATGTTCACGCGCACCAGCCGGATGAAGACCCCGCACAGAAGCAGACCCAGGACGAGACAGGGCAGCGCATGATGCGCCAGCACGTCCCAGGTCGCCTCCCAGTTCCCCGCGATGACCGCGTCCACGAGGAGGATGTGGGTCACCGTCGGGACCTCGAACTTCGTGATCGGGGAGGCGATGTCCGAGGTCGGCCAGCCGAGCGGTGCGGCGACCCAGATCTGCGCCATGAGGCCGATGAAGAACACCGGCGCCGCGTAGGTCACGATGCCGAACAGCCGCGCCGCCACGTCACCCGCCGAGTCGCGTCGCCGTCCGGCCATGAGCCCCAGCGGGATGCCGATCAGGAGCGCGATGACGAAGGCACCGACGGACAGCGTCAGCGTGGCGCCGCCGTTGTCACGGATGAGGTCGATCACCGGACGGTTGTCCGAGATCGTGTGGCCGAGGTTCAGCGTCGCGACGTTCCCGATGTACTCGAGGTACTGCACGATGAGCGGGCGGTCGAGGCCGAGCGCCGCGCGACGCTCGTCCAGCGCCTGCTCGCTCAGCTTGCCGCCGACCGCGGCGGAGACCGGGTCTCCTGGCGCGACCCGAAGCAGCAGGAACACCAGGGTGATGACCAGCCAGATCATCGGGATCATCAAGAGCAGACGCTGGACGACGTACCGGGGTAAGGACCCTGCTCCGGCGCTCATCGGCTTCCTTCCTCACAGCGGAGAGGGGGAGGGCGCGCGGGTCACGCGCCCTCCCCCTGTCCGTCACTCGCTGTCCCTGCTCGTACTAACCCTGCTTGCTGATGTCCCAGAACCGGAAGATGTAGGTCGGGTCCAGGGTCTCCTTGACGCCTTGCATACCGTCCCTGGCCACCGCGACGTTCTTGCCGTTCCAGGACGGGACGAGCGGAACGTCGTCGGCGACGATGTCCTGCAGCTGCCCGATGATCTGGTTGCGCTTCGTCTCGTCTGTCTCGGCCAGCTCCTGGTCAAGGAGCTTGTTGGCATCCGGGTTCTCGTACCCGTTGGCGAAGAAGCCACCGTCACGGATGAACGGAGACAGGTAGTTGTCGGCGTCCAGGATGTCGGGGTACCAGCCCAGGATGAAGAGGTCGTAGGCGCCCTGCTTGTAGAGCGTCTGGTACTCCTCCCACTCGGCGTCGTCCGTGGTCGCCTTGAACAGACCGCTCTTGTTGAGCTGGTCGGCCAGCTCGTTCGCCTCGTCGACGGCGTTCGGACCGTAGTGCGTCGGCGTGTAACCGAGCTTCAGAGCGACAGGCGTCTTGATCCCGGCATCCTGCAGGAGCTTCTTGGCGGCAGCGACGTCCGGCTGACCGTACTTCGCCTGGAAGGAGTCCGTCTGGCCGCCGAAGCCCGGAGGCACGATGGAGTACGACGGGGTCACGGTGCCGTCGTAGGCGTCCTTGGCGATGGTGTCGCGGTCGATGATCTGTGCCACGGCCTGGCGGACCACCTTGTCCTTGACGGCCTTGTTCTTCAGCTGGAAGACCCAGTAGCGGAACTCCGAGCCCTCACCGTTGATGACCTGCACGCCGTCCTTGGTCTTCAGGTCGTTGAGGTCCGTCGGGCTGAGCGTGCGCCACGCGATGTCGACGTCCCCGGCCTCGATCGCCTGCTTCAGCGGCGACGGGTCGTTGAAGTACTGGACGAAGATCTGGGACGTCTTGGGCGCCCGCGGTCCGTCGTAGCTGTCGTTGGCCTCGAGCACCGCCTGCTCGCCGGGCTTGTACTGGCTCAGCTTGTAGGGACCGGACCCCACGACCTTGCTGTCCTCGAGCAGCTTGTCGGCAGGGAAGACCTGCTCGTCCACGATCGAGGTGGTCGCAACCGACAGCAGCTTGAGGAAGGTGGTGTCGGGCGCGTTCAGGTGGAAGATCACCGTCGTGTCGTCCGGGGTCTCGATAGCGCCCTCGGCGAGCTTCTTGGTCTTCGGGTCGGTGATCTGCGCGAGCAGGAGAGCCGAACCGTTCGGGTCCGCGATCGCGATGTTGCGCTCGAACGAGAACTTGACGTCCGAAGAGGTCAGGTCGTGCCCGTTGGAGAACTTCAGCCCGGGGCGCAGCGTGCACGTGACGGTCTTCGGGTCGTTGTACTCGCATGACTTCGCAGCGTCACCGACCGGCTGGTTCGCGCCCGGGGGGATCGCAACGAGCTGCTCGAAGATGTTGTACTGCATGTTCCAGGAGCCCATGTCGTACGAGCCGGCCGGGTCCATGGCGGTGATGCTCTCGGTCGTGCCCAGGATCCAGGAGTCCCCTGACGCGCCACCTTGGTTGCCGTTGTTGGACGTGTCGCCGCCACCACATGCAGCCAGTGACGCGACCAGGACGCCTGCACTGGCCAGGGCCAGCAATCCTCGTCTGCGGTTCAAGTCTCACCTCACGAATACGTGCCCCCGACACGGGAGTCCGGAGCGGAACCTTCGGGACACTACTCGTGGGGGTTGCGGCCTTCCACCCGAAAACACCTTGCGAAGGTCGCAATATCGCAACAATCAGCGGACCAAAGGTCTCGGAAGTGTCGAAAACGCCAGTCCCTCGAGGCTGTCGCGAAAGATCCGGCGGGGCCCCGGGAGGACCGGCACGTGGTTCGGCACGACCAGCACCGTGCAGCCCGCCGCCTCGGCCGAACGGGCGCCGGTGTTGGAGTCCTCGATGGCCAGGGTGCTAGCGGGATCGACGCCGAGGAGTCCCGCCGCGGTCTCGTAGGGCTCGGGGTGCGGCTTGCCGTTGGACACCGCGTCGCCGCTGACGACCACCTCGAAGGTTCCCTCGGGCAGGCCGGCCAGGACCGGAGCGACGAACCGCCGGTAGGACATGGTCACCAGCGCGCACGGCACGTCGTGGGCGCGCAGGTCGGCCAGGAGGTCGACCGCGCCGGGGCGCCAGGGAACACGTTTCTCGACGCGCGCGACCACCCGGTCGAGCAGC
>DASVBF010000325.1:0-45047 GCA_036375975.1 Nocardioidaceae bacterium
GGCTACAAGACGCCGAAGCACGTGGTGTTCGCGACCGCGCTGCCGAAGAACCCGAGCGGCAAGATCCTCAAGCGCGAGCTCCGCGACGAGCATGCCGGCATCACGGCGTCCGACGCCTGAGCCCCCAGCATGACCCCGTCGACGTCGTCCTCGAGCGGGCACGGGACCGGGGCGTCGGGATCCGGGTCCCCCGCTGACCCCGGAACCCACCACACAGGCCGGACACCGATTGTGTGGGTCGCCACCATCGAGCAGACGCGACCCAGTACGTAACTTGTCTGGACATGGAGACCAGCGCACCGATCCTGGACCTCACCGGAAAACGCGCCGTCGTCACCGGTGGCGCCAGCGGCATCGGCGCCGCGGCTGCCCGCCGGCTCGCGGCGGCGGGAGCCCACGTGGTCGTCTGCGACCGTGACGCCGAGGGTGCGGAGACGGTCGCGAAGGAGGTCTCCGGGGAGCCCTGGGTGGCGGACCTCGCCGACACCGACTCCCTGGCCGGCCTCCGCCTCGAGGCCGACATCCTGGTCAACAACGCCGGCATCCAGCACGTCGCGCCGGTCCACGAGTTCCCGCCCGACAAGTTCGAGCAGATCCACCGGATCATGCTCCAGGCCCCGTTCCTCCTGTCGCGGGCCTGCCTCCCGCACATGTACGACCGGAAGTGGGGCCGCCTCGTCCACATCTCCAGCGCCCACGGCCTGCGGGCGAGCGCCTTCAAGTCCGCCTACGTCTCGGCCAAGCACGGCCTCGAAGGGCTCTCGAAGGTGCTCTCGCTCGAGGGCGCGGAGCACGGGGTCACCAGCAACTGCATCAACCCCGGCTACGTGCGCACGCCCCTGGTCGAGAGGCAGGTCGCCGACCAGGCGCGCGTGCACGGCCTGTCGGAGGACGAGGTCATCACCAAGGTCATGCTGACCCAGCCGGCGATGAAGCGCCTGATCGAGCCGGAGGAGGTCGCCGGCGCCGTCGCCTACCTCTGCTCGGAGGAGGCGTCGTTCATGACTGGCAGCAACCTCGTGCTCGACGGCGGCTGGTCGGCCCACTAGCAGGCCCACGTGCCCGACTCGCCGCCCCTGCCGGGCACCAGAGGTCGGCGCCTCGCGTCGACGCCGAGATCGGCGACAATGGCTCACGTGTCCGGTCTGGAGTTCCTCGAGCTGCTTGCTCGCGACGCCGCGCCCGTCGAGTTCGAGGGGCCGCTCCTGGCCGCCCGCGCCGCTGGGGCGGACTCGGAGAAGCTGCAGGAGCTCGAGCACGCGAAGGTCCTCGCGCTCCAGGTCCGGGCCGTCCTTGAAACCCGTCGCCGCCGGGAGACCGAGCTCACCGCGCTCTACGAGACCGCGAGCGACCTGGCCGCACTGAACGACGTGGATGCCGTCCTCGAGGCGATCGTGCACCGGGCCCGGCTGCTCCTGCACAGCGACGTGGCGTACCTCTCGCTCAACGACGACGAGCGGGGTGACACCTACATGCGCGTCACCGAGGGGATCCTCTCCCAGGCGTTCCGGGAGGTCCGCCTGCCGATGGGCGCCGGCCTCGGCGGCCTCGTCGCCCAGACCGCGACGCCGTACTCCACGCCGGACTACTTCGCCGACGAGCGGTTCCGTCACACCGGGCCGATCGACAGCGCGGTCGCCGAGGAAGCGCTGAAGTCGATCCTCGGCGTGCCGCTTGTGCTCGGGAAGCAGGTCATCGGCGTGCTGTACGCCGCCAACCGCGACGTGAGGCCGTTCGCGCGCGAGGACGTCGCGCTCCTGGTGTCACTGGCCGCGCATGCGGCGATCGCGATCGACAACGCGCGGCTGCTGAACGAGACCCAGCTCGCGCTGAGCGAGCTCGAGGCCGCCAGCGAGCTGCTGAGATCGCACACCGAGAGCGTCGAGCGCGCCGCCGACGCCCACGACAGGCTCACCCGGATCGTCCTGCACGGCGGCGGTGTCGACGACGTGGTCCGCGAGGTCCGGGAGGTGCTCGGCGGCGAGGTGGTCGTCGTCGACACCGGTGGCGGCGTCCTCGCGAGCACCGACCCGGCCAGCCCGCCGAGCGAGAAGCAGCTGGCGACCGCGACGAAGGCGCTCTCCGCCAGCCGCACCTCGGAGCAGCCCGGCCTGTGCGCGACCCCGGTCGTCGCCGGCGCCGACGAGCTCGGCGTGCTCATGCTCCGGCGCGAGGCGCCCCTGACCCAGGCCGACCGGCGGATTCTGGAACGCTCGGCGCTGGTCACCGCCCTCCTCCTACTGTTCCGCCGGAGCGTCGCCGAGGCGGAGGGACGGGTCCGCGGGGAGCTGCTCGAGGACCTCCTGACCGGCGCCGACCGCGACCCGCGCGGCCTGCGTGAGCGGGCCCGACTGCTCGGCGCCGACCTCGACAGGCCCCAGGCGGTCGTGGTGGCCGAGCTCGTGGGCGACCGGGCCAGGGTCGGCCAGGCGGGCACCTACGTCGCGGGCGTCAACGGCGGTTTTGCGGCGGTCCACCGCGGCCGGCTCGTCGTGATCCTGCCCGACAGGGAGCCGCTCGAGGCCGCGCGGATCGTCGACGAGGGCCTGCGGACGGCGAGCGGGGGGCCTCTCACCGCGGGCGCGGCGGGGCCGGCGGCCGGACCCACGGCGATCGTGGCGGCGTACGCCGAGGCCGAGCGCTGCCTCGAGGCCCTGCTCGCCCTCGGCCGCACCGGCGAGGCTGCCACCTCTGCGGACCTCGGCTTCGTCGGGCTGCTCATCGGCTCCGGGAACGACGTGACGGGCTTCGTCCGCTCCGTGCTCGGACCGGTGCTCGACTACGACGCGAGCCGGAACACCAAGCTGGTCGGGACGCTGGAGGCCTACTTCGACGCCGGCGGCAACCTGACCCGCGCGAGCACCGAGCTCCACGTGCACGTCAACACCGTGACGCAGCGGCTCGAGCGTGTCTCCCGCCTCCTCGGTGAGGGCTGGCAGGAGCCCGAACGTCAGCTAGAGGTCCAGCTCGCGCTCCGGCTGAACAAGCTTGCCGGGTGATCCCTTTGGCCGGGCGGTGGCCCGGCGCGCCTGCCACCGGAGCCAGTGGTGGCGGACGGTTCCCCAGATGCCACGCCGGAAGAGGAGCACGACGAGGATGAACACCGTGCCGGTGATGATCCCGATGCCCTCGAAACCTGCCGACGCGAGCTGGTCAGCGAGCACCACGATGACGAAGGCGCCCGCGATGCCGCCCCACAGCGTGCCGATCCCGCCGAGGACGGTGATCAGCACCACCTCGCCGGACATCGTCCACTCGAGGCCGTTGAGGGCGACGAACCCGTGGCTGATGGCGAAGACGCCACCGGCGAGCCCGGACAGCCCTGCCGAGAGCACGAACGCCATCACCTTGTACTTCTCCACGTCGTAGCCCAGGGCCCGGGCGCGAGGCACGTTGTCGCGGATCGCGACCAGCACCCGGCCGAACGGCGAGTGCACGATCCGCCAGGCGGCCCACATGCCGAGCAGGATGATCGGGATGGCGGCGTAGTAGAAGTAGAACGCGTCGGTCTCGACGAGGTCGATGCCGAAGAAGGTCTTGGGCACGGCCTGGAGGCCGTTCTCACCGCCGGTGAGGCTGCTCCACTGGTAGGCGATGAAGTAGACCATCTGGGCGAACGCCAGGGTGACCATCGCGAAGTAGATGCCCGAGCGGCGGACCGAGAGGTAGCCGATGGGGACCGCGAGCAGCATCGCGAAGACCGCTCCGCCGAGGACCGCGACCGGGAAGGGCACACCGTAGTTCAGCGCGATGAGGCCGGTCACGTAGGCCGAGCCGCCCCAGAACGCCGCGTGCCCGAACGACAGCAGGCCGGTGAAGCCGAGCAGGATGTCCAGCGCGATCGCGAAGAGCGCCATCGCGGCGATGTCCATCGCCACGGGTGGGTAGATCATCCAGGGCAGCGCGAGCGCGGCCACGAGACCGACGGCGAGCAGCGCCCACCGCTGCCAGGGCTTGCCGCCGGCGACCGCGGCGTGCGCCTCCTCGACCGAGGTGTCGGGGATCACCGACGTGCTGGGCATGGTCATGCTGCTTCCTCCCGCCCGAAGAGGCCGGCTGGTCGCACGAGCACCACGGCGGCCATGAGAACGAAGATCAGGATCTGGGCGTACGTCGGGGCGTACGCCTGGCCGAACGCCTCGACGAGGCCGACCAGGAACCCGGCCACGACCGCGCCGACGATCGAGCCGAGCCCGCCGATCACGACCACGGCGAACAGGATGATGATGAAGTTGCTGCCCATGTCTGCCGTGATGGCGCGGAACGGCGCGGCCAGCGCACCGGCGAGGCCCGCGAGCGCGACCCCGAACCCGAAGACCGGGGTGACCCACCGGCCCACGTTGATCCCGAGCGCCCTGGCGAGGTCGGGCTTCTCTGTCGAGGCCCGGACGATCATGCCGATGCGGGTGCGCGTCATCAGCAGCCACACCACCAGGCACACGGCGACCGAGAACAGCAGGACGAAGACCTGGTACTTCGGCAGGACTATCCCGAACAGCTCGAGCCGGCCCTGCAGGAGCGCGGGCTTCTCGTAGGGCAGCCCCGAGACGCCGTACCTGAGCTTCACGGCGTCGACCAGCACCAGCGTGAGGCCGAAGGTGAGCAGGAAGTTGTAGAGGGGGTCGAGCTGGAGCAGCCACTGGACGAGCAGCCGCTCGACGAGGACCCCGAAGACGAACATGAGCAGGGGGACGACCAGTAGGGACCACCACAGGCTCAGCCCGAGGGTGTCCAGCAGCACCGCGGCCGCGACGGCGCCGAGCATGTAGAAGGCGCCGTGGGCGAAGTTCACGACGCCGAGGACGCCGAAGATGATCGCCAGGCCGAGTGCGGCCAGCGCATAGAAGCTGCCGGCGGCCAGGCCCTGGACGGTGTACTGGAGGAGCGCGTTCATGGGTTCCTTCTCCTGGGTGGCGCCCCGGGCCTCGTCGGAGAGGCCCGGGGCACCGGGTGCGACCGGGTCAGCTCATCGAGCAGCCGGACTCCGACGCGGGCATGAACGCCTGGTCGGCCGGGATCGTGTCGGTGATCTCCTCGTAGTCCCAGTCCTCCTTGACGTCGGCCGGGTCCTTCACCTTGGCCAGGTACACGTCGTGGATGACGTTGTGGTCCTCGGCCCGCACCTCGCCGTTGCGCAGGAAGAAGTCGTTGATCTTCTTGCCCTCGAGCTGGTCGACGATCTTGTCCGCGTCGTCGGTGCCGGCCGCCTGGACCGCCTCGAGGTAGTTCATCGCCGCGGAGTAGTTGCCGGCGTGGGCGAACGAGGGCCGGGTGCCCGTCTTGGCCTTGAAGCGGTCGGCCCAGGCACGGTTCTTCTCGTCCATGTTCCAGTACCACGCGTCGGTGAACTGGGTGCCGGCGAAGGCGTCCACCCCGAGCGAGTGGATGTCGGTGATGAACATCAGGCCCACGGCGAGGTCGATGCCCTTGTCGCGCAGGCCGGCCTCGTTGTACTGCTTCACGAAGTTGATCAGGTCGCCACCGGCGTGCATGGTGCCGATCACGTCCGGCTTGCTCGCGGCTGCCTTGGTGAGGAAGGTCGCGAAGTTGTCGTTCGGGAACGGCGTCGGGATGGTGCCGGTGATCTTCCCGCCCGCACCCTCGACCGCGCTGGTGAACTGCTTGGTCATGTCCTGGCCGAACTCGTAGTCGGGGTAGACGAGCTCCCAGTTCTTGCCGCCGTTCTTGGTCACGGTCGTGCCCGTGCCGTTGGCCAGCATGTAGGTGTCGTACGCCCAGTGGAAGGTGTACTTGTTGCACGACGCCCCGGTGAGCTCCGTGGTGCCGGCGCCGATGTCGATGAACAGCTTCTTCTTGGCCTTCGCCTGGCTCGCCACGGCGAGGGCGGCCGAGGAGGTCGGAACGTCGAGGATGACGTCGGCGCCCTCGCGGTCGTAGAGCTCCTGCGCCTTGGTGTTCGCGATCTCGGGGTCGTTCTGGTGGTCGGCCGCGGTCACCTCGATGTCCTTGACGACTGCCTTGTCGCCGTACTTCTTCTTGTAGTCCGCGACCGCCATCTGCACGGCCTTGACGCTGTCGGGACCCGAGACGTCCTTGTAGACGCCGGACTGGTCGTTGAGGACTGCCAGCACGACCTTGTCGTCTGTGAAGTCGCCACCCGCGGAGCTCGGACCGCCGCCACAGGCCGTGACCGTCATGGCTCCCAGGGCGAGGGCGACCGAGCCGGCCGCGACCTTCTTCTTGCTCATCTGCGTCTCTCTTCCTGATGTGGTGGTGCCTGTCGCGAATCACATGCCGAGGTGCTCGAGCAGCTCTCCCTCGCGCTCGACGAACTCGTGGTTGTCGAGCGCCTCGACGACGCGTCCCTGGGCCAGCAGGTAGTGCCGGTCGGCGACGGTCGCTGCGAACTTCACGTTCTGCTCGATGAGGAGTACGGCGACGCCGGAGGTCTTGACGTCGCGGATGATCTCGCCGATGCGGGCGACGATCACCGGCGCGAGGCCCTCCGAAGGCTCGTCGAGGAGCAGCAGGCGCGCGCCGGTCCGCAGGACGCGGGCGACGGCGAGCATCTGCTGCTCGCCACCCGACAGGGTCGTGCCCGGCGCCCTGCGACGGTCGGCGAGCACCGGGAAGGCCTCGTACACCTTCCCGAGCGGCCACGCCGCGTCGGAGACCTTCGGGGGCAGGAGGAGGTTCTCCTCAACGGTGAGGTTGGCGTAGACGCCGCGGTCGTCCTGCACCCAACCCATGCCCGCGCGTGCGCGCCGGTGTGCCGGGGCCTTCGACATGTCCACGCCGTCGAGCTCGATGCTGCCCCGGACCTGCCGGTGCAGGCCGATCAGGCTGCGCAGCAGGGTCGTCTTGCCGGCGCCGTTCCGTCCGACGAGGGTGACGACCTCGCCTGCACGGACGCCGAAGCTCACGTCGTGGAGGGCCTGCGCCTCGCCGTACCAGGCCTGCACGTTCCGCACCTCAAGCATGGCTGGACTCCCCGAGGTAGGCGGTGATCACGCGCTCGTCGTTGCGGACCTCGTCGTAGGTGCCCTCGGCCAGGACCTTCCCCTGCTGGAGCACGGTGACCCGGTCGGCCAGGCTGCCGACCACGTGCATGTTGTGGTCGACGAACACCACCGTTCGTCCTTCGGAGATCCGCCGGACGAGCGCGATGGTGCGGTCGATGTCCTCGATGCCCATCCCCGCGGTCGGCTCGTCGAGCAGCATCACCCTCGGGTCGAGCGCCAGCACGAGCGCCATCTCCAGGGCCCGCTTCTGTCCGTAGGCGAGGAGCCCCGACGGCTTGTCGGCCAGCTCGGACAGGCCGACCTGCTCGAGCAGCGCGTCGACCCGGGGACGGTAGCGGCTCAGGAGCCGCTCCGAGCGCCAGAAGCGCAGCCCCTGGGAAGTCAGGCCTTGCAGGGCGAGCTCGACGTGCTCGCGCGGGGTGAGGTTCTCGAAGAGGCTGGTGATCTGGAAGGAACGGGCCACTCCCTTGTGGGCGATCTGCTCCGGCTGGAGGCCGGTGACGTCCTCGCCGAAGACGGTCATCCGCCCGCCCGTGGGCTTGGTGAACCCGGTCAGCAGGTTGAACAGCGTCGTCTTGCCGGCGCCGTTGGGACCGACCAGCGCGTGCACCCCGCCCTCGTGGACCTCCAGATCCACGGGCCCGACGGCCCTGAACCCTCGGAAGTACTTGGTCAGTCCTTCGGTGTGCAACGCCACCGGACTCGTCGCCGCCACTCCGGTCCTTCCTGCGGGAGGCCCGGGTTCTCCCCTGACCCGGGCAATGCCGTAACGCTAGGAAGGGGCCGCGAAAGCGGCCATGGTGACGAGGACCACATTCCTCGCGACTCGGGTGTCGGTTGTCACCATCCACCCCTGCCCTCGGTGTGTCAGCAACCGCCACGTCCTCAACTGTTGTGGATCCGCACAACGCACCCCGCGCGACGTTTGCGCGGTGGTCTACGACACGGCCCATCGCTGGGACGAGGGCGCCGCCCGTGAGCACTGCCGGGCGAGATCGTCAGCGCGTGGCTTCTCCCACGGCTCGCCCCGCCCGGGCGGCGGCGAGGTCCACGAACGGCCGCAGCAGGTCGGCGTCGTCGACGGCGTCGGGGTTGGCCACCTTCTCCGGCGGGGCGCCCTGGAGGATCCGCTTGACCGGCACCTCGAGCTTCTTGCCGGTGCGGGTGTGCGGGACGCCGGGCACGGCGATCACCTCGTCCGGCACGTGCCTCGGCGAGGCCTTCTCGCGGATGGCGGTCCGGATGCGCTGGACCAGGGGGTCGTCGAGCGCGATGCCGTCGTCGAGGACGACGAAGAGGGGCATCCAGTAGGTCCCGTCCGGCTGCTCGGCCCCGATCACGAGGGCCTCGGTGACCTCGGGGATCGTCTCGACGGCTGCGTAGATGTCGGCGCTCCCCATGCGCACGCCGTTGCGGTTCAGGGTCGAGTCGGAGCGGCCGTGGATCACCACGCTGCCCCGCGGGGTGATGGTGATCCAGTCGCCCTGACGCCAGGCGCCCGGGAACGTCGAGAAGTAGGCGTCCCGGTAGCGGCTCCGGTCGAGGTCGTCCCAGAGGAACACCGGCATGCTCGGCATCGGGCGGTGTACGACGAGCTCGCCCACCTCGTCGTACACCGGCCGGCCCCCCTCGTCCCAGGCCTCGAGCGCGACGCCGAGGCAGCGCACGGAGATCTCGCCGGGCCAGATCGGCACGGTCGGCGCCCCTCCGACGAAGGCGCCCGCGATGTCGGTGCCGCCGCTCATGGACCACAGCGGCAGGTCGCCGACCTCGTCGTGGGCCCAGCGGTGGAGGTACGGCGGGAGCGGCGACCCGGTCGAGCCCATCGCCCGGAGCCGCGACAGGTCGAAGTCCTCGGCGGGACGGATGCCGGCGTTCTCCGAGGCCTGGAGGTACCCGGGGCTCGTCCCGAAGAACGTCACGCCGTGCTCGGCGACGAGCCGCCAGAGGGTGGCGGCGTCCGGGTGGGTCGGCGAGCCGTCGTAGCACAGGATGCTGCCGCCGGTGACGAGCGTGGAGAGCTGGAGGTTCCACATCACCCAGCTCGGCGAGGTGTACCAGAACACCCGGTCGTCGGAGCGGAGGTCCCAGTGCAGCAGCATCTGCTTCAGGGTCTCGACGAGGAACCCCCCGTGTCCGTGCACCAGGCCCTTGGGGATGCCCGTCGTACCGGAGGAGAACAGGACCCACATCGGGTGGTCGAAGGGCACGGCCACGGGCTCGAGCGGTGCCTCGTCCTTCATCGCATCGGCCCAGGGCAGCCAGTCGCCGACGACCCCGGTGTCGAGCCGCTCCACGAGGATCACGTGCTCGACCGTGCCCAGGCCTTCGCGGATCTCCCCCACCGCGTCGAGCCGGCTGTGCTCCCGGCCGTTGAAGCGGTAGCCGTCGGCGGTGAACAGCACGCGGGGCCGCAGCTGCGCGAAGCGGTCGACGACGGCGGACGGCGCGTAGTCCTGACCCACCGACGACCAGGTCGCTCCGAGGCTCGCAGTGGCGAGGTAGGCGACGACCGCCTCGGGGATGTTCGGCAGGTACCCCGCGACGACGTCGCCCGCCTGGACGCCCATGCCTCGCAGGGTCGCAGCGACAGCCGCCACCTGCTGTCGCATCTCGCCCCAGGTCACCCGGGTCACCGCACCCGACTCGTCGGCGCCGACCATGGCGACCCGGTCGTCGGGACCCTGGGCGAGCAGGTAGCCGGCGAAGTTCAGCCGGGCTCCCGGGAACCAGTCGGCCCCCGGCATCGACTCGTCGGCCACGACGGCGTCGTAGCCGCTGACCCGGTCGAGGCCGAAGAACTCCCACACCGCGCCCCAGAAGCCCTCGAGGTCGCGGACCGACCACTGCCACAGGTCGTCGTAGCCGTCCAGGTGCAGGCCACGCGTCGTCCTCAGGAACTCCTGGAACCTGGTGAGGTTGGCGGCGGCGACGCGCTCCGGCGACGGCTCCCACAGCGGCCGGTCCGCAGGCTCGGACATCCGTCAGCCCCCCTTCAGCTCGCGACGCAGGATCTTCCCCGTCGCCGTCTTCGGCAGGTCGTCGCGGAACTCGATGCTCCGTGGGCACTTGTAGGCGGAGAGGTTCTTCCGGCAGTGCTCCTGCAGCTCCTCGGCGGTGGCGGTCTCGCCGCTGCGCAGGGCGACGACGGCCCGCACCGACTCACCCTGATAGTCGTCCGGGACGCCCACGACCGCGGCCTCCCGCACGGCGGGATGGAGGTAGAGCACGTCCTCGACCTCGCGGGGCCAGACCTTGTAGCCGCTGACCACGAGCAGGTCCTTCTTGCGGTCGACGACGAAGATCCAGCCGTCCTCGTCCATGACGCCCACGTCGCCGGTGTGGAGGCCGTCCGCGCGGAACGTGTTGGCGGTCTCCTCCGGCCGGTTCCAGTAGCCGGGGCCGACGGACGGACCTCGCACGACGAGCTCGCCCGGGGTGCCCGGGGACACCTCGGCACCGTCGTCGTCGACGACCGTGACGTAGGTGCCGGGTAGCGGGACGCCGATGGCGAGCGCCCCCGACGCCTTGTCGACCGGAGCCCGCACCCCGAGGGGCACGCTGATGCACGCGGAGGTGCTCTCGGTGAGCCCGTAGATGTTGTGGATGTAGACGCCGAAATCGCGTTCGTACCTCTCCACGACGCTCTGCGCGACGGGCGCACCTCCGCTGAAGCAGGTGCCCAGCTGCGCCATGGCCTCGTCGCCCGGCTCCGCGCGGTCGGCGAGGGCGATGAAGGCCGTGATCGCCCCGATCGTGAACGTGGGGCGGTAGCGGTGGAGCAGCTCCAGCACGGTCGCCGCGTCGAACCGGTAGGTCAGCACCATCGGGATGCCCTGGCCCAGCGCGACCGCGAGATGCAGGCCCAGACCGGTGATGTGGAAGAACGGGGCGGTGGTGAGGATCCGGTCCTCCGCGGCGAGCCCGAACCATCCCCCGGAGACCACGGCCTGGTAGGTCAGGTTGGCGTGTGTGCTCATCGAGCCCTTGGACGGGCCGGTGGTGCCCGAGGTGTAGGTCAGGAGCGCGAGGTCGTCGGGGCCGGTGCGGACCTGGTCGGGGTGAGGGCCGCCGTTCAGCAGCGCCTCGAACGCGGATGCGCCGTCGGCGTCCACGGCGTCGGCCTGCCACGGCCCGGGCATGTCACCGGCGAGGTCCGTCGGCAGCGACAGCACGATCTCCACGTCAGCTCCCGTCCTGGCCCGCGCGTCATCGACCAGGTCGTGCATCTCGGGATGGCACACGAACACTCGGGGATCGCAGTCCGCGAGGAGGTGCGTGAGCTCCTTCCCCCGCAGCATCGGGTTGACCGGTACGACGATCGCCCCGATCTTCCAGGCGGCCAGCAGGCAGATCGGGAAGGCGGGGGTGTTCTGGAGCGAGACCGCGACCCGGTCGCCCTGCCACACGCCGAAGTCCGCGAGGCCCTGCGCGACCGCGTCGCTCAGCCGGTCGAGCTCGCCGCGGCTGATGTCGCGGCCGAAGTAGTGGACCGCCGGCGTCTCGGGAGCTTCGGCGACGCGCTCCCGGAACATGTCCAGGACCGTCGTCGCGGGCAGCTCCGGCGCCGCCGCAACCTCTGGCCCGTACAGGTGCACCCACGTCGGCTGTTCGCTCATGGCTGGTCCCTTGCGCTCAGTGCCCGGACACCTGAACTTCCACGAAGTTCAGCCTCACGCTGAAACTACATCAGCAGCAGAGCCAGCCCGCCGAGGGCGAAGAGCCAGCTCGCGAAGCTGCCGATGAGGAAGTATTCCGTCACGTCGCTGGGCCCGTCCTGGCTGGGGGCCGGCCGGTTCAGGCCTTCCACCGCGACCGTGCGCTGCAGCTCCGGGAAGCGCAGCAGGCCCTTCGCCGCCACGACGACGGCGGCCGCGGTGAGCTGACCGGCCAGGCCGAGCCCGATGATGAACAGCCGCTCCATCGGCCCGAGGAGGCGGCCGCCCTTCAGCTGCTTCTCGTTGGTCGTCGCCGGGATCCCGACGGCGTCGAGCAGCAGGCGGACCAGCACGTTGACCGTCGCCAGCTGCACCGCCGCGACGCCGGCGAGGAGCACGAGCTCGTCGACCCGCAGCGGGGCGATGATCGAGCCGCCGAGGCTGGAGGGCATCTCCGGCGCGTAGACGCCCGCCACCCCGCCGCCGACCATGGTGGTCGCGACACCGAGCGCGAAGGACCCGAAGGCGACGGTCAGCACCGCGGCGCTCGCGCGTGGCCCCTGCGCGAGCGCGACCGAGGAGCCGAGGACCCAGCCGACGACGCTGACCATCATCAGCCCGCCGAGACCCAGCCAGTCGCTGCCGTCGAGGTCGAGCAGCAGGCCGAGAGCGACGGTCAGCACGAGGCCGAGAGCCGCGATCAGGAACCGCCGCCGCCACGTGGTCATGTCCCGCGCTGCCCGTAACAGGTCGCACACCCCGACCACCAGGAGCCATCCTCCGACTGCCAGCACGGCTACTCCTCGCTCGCGAACAACATCTGCGCGTCCCTCACGGCGGCGATCCCGCGTGAGAACTGCTGGGACACCGCCGACTTCGAGATCCCCTCGACCTCGGCGATCCGCTGCTGCGACTCCCCCAGCAACGCCATGCGTAGCATGCGCCACCCTCGTTCGCTGAGCCTGTCGACCAGCGCGTCGCGGCTCACCAGGAAGGCGTTCACGCGACCCGCGCCCGGACCGTCGTACCAGGTCCGCCGCCGCGCACCCATCGCGTCGATGGCGTCCCGCGCGGCCCACCATCCCGGACCGTCCTGGAGCAGCGGGCGTTTGCTGGCGTCGTGCACGGTGAGGTCGCCGAACCCGATCCCGCAGCGGATGTCGACCTCAGGGAGCAGGGCGAGCCGGGTGAGCAGGGTCGCCAGCGTCGCGGCGGCGAGGTCGGTGAAGGCACCCTGGAACTCGTCGCCGACCGTGGCTTCGAGGGCCTGCAGTGGCCTAAGGTGGTGAGTCACCTCGGCGAGCACCCCGCCCAGCGTCTCCTGGGCGCCGGCTCGGTCCGCCAGGCGGCGGGAGCCGACCAGGTCGCCGATCAAGGTGTAGGCCCCGTGTGTCATGTTCAGACTATAACTGAACTGGACGCTGGTTTAGCGTCCGGCTCAACCAGTTCTCTTCGCCCACGGGTCCGATGGACATGCACTAGGCCGGGTTTGCACGGTCCAAACCGTCCGTGCGGGGGCAAGTGCACGTTCTTAGGGGCCGGACAGCGCGCGGGCCGACCGGTCCGTGACCGTCGTGACCGGCCGAGCCTCACCCGGTCAGGCGGAGAGGGCGTGTACGACGAGCGAGGCGAGCTCGGCGTAGGCCTCAGCGTCCGTCATCTCGAGGCGGGCGAACATCTCCCCCCGCTGGATCTCGAACATCGCCACCGCCACGATCTCCCCCACGAAGGCGGCGTGAACCGGACGGAACGCGCCGCTCTCCACCCCCTCGGCAATCAGCGTGCGGATGCGCTCGGCCGCGGCCGCGGTGTTCTGCCGGTAGACCTCCGCCGCCGGCGGGAAGGTCGACAGGTCCTCCATGAACGCCCGCGACAGCGGCTTGAGGTAGTCGGCCACCGCGTCCAGGTAGGCGACCACCTTCTCCGACGCCCCGGACGCCACGTCGACCCGCGCCTCGACGGCGACCACGGCCGAGCGGAAGTACTGCTTCACCACCTCGACCACGAGCTGCTGCTTCGTCGGGGCGAGGGCGTAGAGCGTGGTCTTGGAGCAGCGCAGCCGCTCGGCGAGGTCGTCCAGGGTGAACTGGGAGAAGCCCTCGGCCGCCATCAGCTCCACCAGCCGGTCGAGCAGGTCGACCTGGCGGGCGGTACGACGGCCGCGGCTCATCCCTTGCGCTCGCGGAGCACGAACCGCTGGATCTTGCCGCTCTGCGACGCGGGTGTCCGGGGTCATGCGGTTCCCTTCCGTGGGACGTGGGGCGACGATGGACAAGAGTCAGGCGCGCTTGTCGTGATGGTACTCACAACAGTACGCTCGGACCACTGTCAGTATCATTTACGGCCGCGGTCAGAAACCGGCCGCCCCGCCGAAACCACCCCGGAGGAAGAGCCCATGCCTGCCACGCGGGTCATGCCCACCGACGAGGCCGCCGAGCTGATCCTGCTCACGCGCGAGCTCGCCACCAAGGAGCTGCTGCCCAAGGTCGCCGAGGCGGAAGCCACCGAGACCTTCCCCCGAGACGTCTTCCGGACCCTGGGCCGGGCGGGCCTGCTGAGCCTTCCCTACCCCGAGGAGTACGGCGGAGGTGGCCAGCCCTACGAGGTCTACCTCCAGGCGCTGGAGGAGATCGCCGCGGTCTGGTCCTCCGTCGGGGTGGGTGTCTCGGTGCACGCGCTGTCCTGCTTCGGGCTGTTCACCCGCGGCACCGAGGAGCAGAAGCAGCGCTGGCTCCCGGACATGCTGGGCGGCGAGCTGCTGGGCGCGTACTGCCTCTCGGAGCCACACGCCGGCTCCGACCCCGCAGCCATGACGACCCGCGCGATCCTGAAGGGCGACGAGTACGTCCTCAACGGCGCCAAGGCCTGGACCACCCACGGCGGGCAGGCCGACTTCTACAAGGTCATCGCCCGCACGAGCGACGACCGCAACGGCATCTCGTGCTTCCTCGTCCCGGCTGACGCGCCGGGCCTGACCGCCGACGCGCCGGAGCGCAAGATGGGCCTGACCGGTTCGACCACCGCGACGATGCGCCTCGATGACGTCCGCGTCCCCGTCGAGCGGCGGCTCGGCGAGGAGGGCGAGGGCCTGAAGATCGCTCTCGAGGGGCTCGACTCCGGCCGGCTCGGGATCGCCGCTGTCGCGACCGGGCTCGCCCAGGGGGCCCTCGACACCGCGATCGCGTACGCCAAGGAGCGGGAGACCTTCGGCAGGCCGATCATCCACCACCAGGGCCTCGCGTTCGTGCTCGCCGACATGGCCGCGGCCGTGGAGTCCGCCCGGGCGACCGTCCTGGCCGCGGCCCGCCGCAGGGACCAGGGGCTGCCGTTCAGCAAGGAGGCGAGCATCGCGAAGATGGTGGCCACCGACAACGCCATGAAGGTCACGACGGACGCCGTGCAGGTGCTCGGGGGGTACGGCTACACCCGCGACTTCCCGGTCGAGCGCTACATGCGGGAGGCCAAGGTCATGCAGATCTTCGAGGGCACCAACCAGATCCAGCGCATGGTGATCGCCCGCCACCTCGACCGAGGGGACAAGGGCACGGTCACCGTCGCCGAATGACCGGGGACAGCTGAGACACCGTCACACCACTCACCACGAGGAGACAGCATCAGATGAACGTCGAGAGCACCGCCGCGATCGTCACCGGAGGAGCCTCCGGGCTCGGTGCCGCGACGGCCGCCGCGCTCGCGGACAGGGGCGCGACGGTGTTCGCGTTCGACCTGCCGCGGTCGATCGAGAACGCGCCCGAGGTGAAGGGCGTCGACTACGTCGCGGTGGACGTCACCGACGAGGAGCAGGTCCGCGCCGGCGTCGCTCAGGCGGCAGCGTCCGACGTACCCCTGCGCACCGTGGTGAACTGCGCCGGGATCGGCCCGTCGATGCGGATCCTCGGCAAGAAGGGCGTCCACGACCTCGCGTTCTACGCCAAGGTCGTCCAGGTCAACCTGGTCGGCTCGTTCAACGTGCTCGCGCTCGCGGCGGAGAAGATCGCGGAGACCGAGGCGGACGCGCACGGCCAGCGCGGGGTGGTCGTGAACACCGCGAGCATCGCGGCGTACGACGGGCAGGTCGGCCAGGCAGCGTACGCCTCGTCGAAGGGCGGCATTGTCGGGCTCACCCTCCCGGCAGCGCGGGACCTCGCGCAGTACGGCATCCGGGTCTGCACGATCGCACCCGGCATCGTGGAGACCCCGATGCTCGCGACGGTGAGCGAGGAGTTCCGGGCCGGGCTCGCCTCGGGCGTGCCCTTCCCGCAACGGCTGGGCCGCCCCGACGAGTACGCCCAGCTCGCGCTCTCGATCATCGACCACGACTACCTCAACGGCGAGGTCATCCGCATGGACGGCGCCCTCCGGATGGCCCCCCGCTAGCCCCAACCCCCTTGTAACGCGGGGTTATGGACGGTCCACCAGCGGCATACCGCCTGTGAACCGTCCACAACACCTGCAAAGGAGACCCGTGAGGGACGCAGGGTAAGGGGCGGCGGTCCCCCCGAGACCGCCGCCCGTCTCCCCCTCGTCCCGTGTCGTCAGGCCGTCAGGGTCGTCCTGCGCCTGCGGATCAGGAACGCCCCGGTCAGCAGCAGCGCGCCACCGCTCAGGGCGAGCGCGCCCGTGAGCGCGTCCGCACCGGTCGGAGGCAGGACCGCCACGGACGGGGACACGGCCGCAGGCGGTGTCACCTGTGAAGGGGCCTTGGCCACCGCGGCCGGCAGCTCCTGGGCCGGCGGGACCGGCGGCACATGCTCGACCGGCGGCCTGGCCGGGGGCTTGACCGGCGGCTTCACCGGGGGCTTGACCGGTGCCTTCTTGCATCCGGTGTGCGCCGGGTTGGTCCGGCCGATGCCGTGGTTGCGGTCGCACTCGTACCCGGCGTTGTGGTCGCTGCCGTCGGGCCGCTGACCCTTCGGGTTCTTGTTGTCCGCCTTCCCGACACAGCCGGCGCAGGGCTTGCCGACAGCCTTGCCGTTGCCGTTCCCGTTGCCCGACGGGCTGCCGTCGCGGGTCGAGCAGTACGGCCCGCCCGGGCACTGGCCGTTGGCCCCGCCGGTGTTCTGGTCGGCGTTGCTCAGCGGCTGGGGCTTGGTCACGTCGCCCGAGGACTTCTTCCAGCCCGCCCCCGTGCTCTTCGTCGACGACGTCGTCGTCTGTTTGTCCTTGCCCTTTGCCAGACCCTGCCCGCTGCCGCTGGCACTGGCACTGCTCTGCGTGGTGGCGCTGCTCTTCTCGGCGCCCTGCCCGTTTCCGCCCGCATCGGCGTACGTCGGAGCGGCGACCCCGAGCACGAATGCGACCAGGAACGCCGTCACGCCCACACCGATCGGGCGCACACGACTGCACAAGGAATGCACCATGGCGTTTCACTCCCCACCCTCCGACGCCTCGGCGTCGGAACGGAATTGCACCGGCACGTAACACGTGCGCCCCCCATGGCGTTTTCGACGCTAGGGCAGATCCAGGGAGAGGAACACCCCAATGCTGGGTAGATCGGATTTGGCCGGATGCCGGTGAATGCGGCTGTTCAGGCGATGCGCGCCGCGAGCCGCTCGCCGAGACGCTCCAGCAGGCGGGGCGCCTCACGCATGCAGACATCAGGGTCCGGCTCGTCGTCCGTGAGGGCGAAGGCCTCCTCGATGCCGACCGAGGCCAACTGGTCTGGACGGACCGAGCAACGACCGGAAACCGCAAGCACACGTGCATTCTCGCGTCGAGCACGCGCGGCGACGCCGACCGGCGCCTTGCCGTGGAGGGTCTGCTCGTCCAGGGAGCCTTCGCCCACGACGACCCAGTCGATCCCCCGCACGAGCTCGTCGAACGAGACCAGGTCGAGGACCAGGTCGATACCCGGCTGCAGCCTCGCGCCGAGAACCGCAATTGCGGCATAACCGACTCCACCGGCTGCCCCCGCACCGGGGGACTCCCGAAGGTCCCGACCTGTCGCGGACGAGACCACGTCGGCCCAGTGTGCGAGCGCCGTGTCGAGGGTAGCCACATCGTCGGGCGAGGCGCCCTTCTGGGGGCCGTAGACCGCGGCCGCTCCGCGAGGGCCGGTCAGCGGGTTGTCCACGTCGCAGGCGACGACGATCTCGACGCCGTCCAGGGGGACCATCGCCCCGAGGTCCACCCGTGCAAGACGGGCCAGCGAGGCGCCACCGGGCGGAAGCTCCCGGCCGGCCTCGTCGAGCAGCCGCGCCCCCAGCGCCTGCACCATGCCCGCGCCGCCGTCGGTGCAAGCGCTCCCGCCGATACCCACGACGAGGCGTCGACACCCCGCGGCGATGGCCTGCGCCATGACCTCCCCCGTGCCCCGGCTGGTCGCGTCCAGGGGAGCCGCGACGCCGCCCGGCAGCCGGGAGAGACCCGAGACGTCGGCCATCTCGACCACCGCCGTGTCGCCGTGGCAGGCGTACGCCGTCTCGACCGGCTCACCGGTCGGGCCCGAGGCGGTCACGGGGACGCGGGTGTACCCGGCCGCCAGCGCCGCGTCGAGGGTCCCGTCACCGCCGTCCGCGACCGGAGCGACCCGGACCACCAGGTCGGACCGGGCCGCAAGCAGCCCGCGGCGCAGGGCCTCGGCCACCTCCAGCGCGGTGAGCGAGCCCTTGAACTTGTCGGGCGCCAGGAGGACGGTCGTCACGGCGTTCACAGCGCGGCCAGCATGGCGTCGTACGTCGACCGCCCGAACGCCACGAGCCGGGCCTCCTGGACGTGGGTGGGCGTCGTCCGGATCGTGTCGACGGCGGCGCGGATCGCGTCCTCGAGAGGCCAGCCGTACACGCCGGCGGAGACGAGGGGGAACGCGATCGTCCGGGCCCCGAGCTCGTCGGCGACCTTCAGCGCGTTCGCGTAGCAGGAGACGAGCTGGTCCCGCGACCCGCGCCCGTGGACCGGGCCGACGACGTGGATCACCCAGCGGGCCGGGAGGTTGCCGCCCGTGGTCCACCCCGCCTGGCCGGTGGGCAGCCCGTTCGGGAAGCGCTCGATGCAGTCCTCGAGGATCGCCCGGCCGCCGGCGCGGTGGATGGCACCGTCGACACCTCCGCCGCCGCGCATCCGTTCGTTCGCGGCGTTGACGATCGCGTCGACCCGCTGCTCGGTGATGTCACCTTCGACGACTGTCAGCTCCATGCGCAGCAGACTACGGCCGAGCCTCAGTGCGGTGCGCCCTCGGGAAACGTCCAGTCGCGCACGAGCTCGGAGGCACTGGCGTACTGCCACTCCTTCTCGCGCACCTCGGCCGTCGGGTCTCCGGGCGCCGAGGCGTGGACGGCCTTCACGGCGTACTCCGCGGCGTGACGGGCGTGGCCGCCTATGTGGGCCGTCGCCGCGGCATGGGCGGCGGCTCGTGCTGCGGAACGTGCGGCCGGGTCACCGACGGACCGGGCCGCCGCGTGCGCGCCGAGCGCTGCCTGCCTCGCGGCACCGACCCGGATGGAACCTCGGGCGAACGCCAGGGCCGCTTCCAGGGCGACCCTCGGACGCGAGTCGAACGAGCGCCGCGCCTCGAACAGCGGCAGGACGCGCTCCACGCACTCGGCAGCCCACTGAGCAAGCTCCCGCCGCTCGTCCTCTGTCCCCGTGAGCGGGGAGCCCATCGGGCCGGTCACAGGATGAGTGTGCCAAGGTCCCGGAGATCGCGCGCGGCGCTGAGACGATGGCGACGTGACAAATGCACCCGAACCGCTTCCCGGGCGCCCGGAGACCTTGCTGCCCGGTTCGGTCGACAGCTACCTGGTGACGGACGTGCCGCTGTGCCACCCGGACACCGCCGCCGCCGTCCTGCACAACATGCTCCTCAGCGGACAGTACGAGTCCGCCGCTGACATCGCCGTGTGTGCCTACGACGGGATGCCGTCCCACCGCCTCCTCGGCCTGATTCCGCTGGAGCGGGTGCTCGCCGCTGAGCCCGATGCCGTCGCGCGGGATCTCATGGACCCCGACCCGCCCGTCGTCGCGCCCGGGATCGACCAGGAGGAGGCCGCATGGAAGGCGGCGCGCCACGGGGAGTCCAGCCTCGCCGTCATCGACAGCAGCGGAGCCTTCCGCGGCCTGGTGCCGCCGGCGCGGCTGCTGTCGGTTCTGCTCACGGACCACGACAACGACCTCACCCGCCTCGGTGGCTTCCTCAGATCCTCCGAGCCGGCCCGGCACGCCATGGAGGAACCGATCTGGGCCCGTGCGTGGCACCGGCTTCCGTGGCTGTTGATCGGCCTGCTCGGGTCCGCGGGCGCGGCGGTGCTGGTGCGGGGCTTCGAGACGGACCTGTCCTCCGACGTACGCCTCGCGTTCTTCATCCCCGGCATCGTCTACATGGCCGACGCCGTGGGGACGCAGACCGAGACCCTCGTGATCCGCGGCCTCTCGGTGTCGATCGGGATCGGTCGGGTGTTCCGGCTCGAGTCCATCACCGGCGTGGTCGTCGGGCTCGTCCTCGCCGCCCTCACCCTGCCCGCGATCTGGATCGTCCTCGGGTCGGCGGCGCTGGCGCTGACCGTGAGCCTGTCCCTCCTGGCCGCGTGTGCCGTCGCGACTGTCGTGGCGATGTCACTGCCGTGGCTGATGTCCAGGCTGGGGCGTGACCCGGCCTTCGGGAGCGGCCCGCTGGCAACCGTCATCCAGGACCTGCTGTCGCTCGTCATCTACTTCGCCGTCGCGTCGGCGATCCTGTTCTGAGGTCCGGCGAGCGTCAGTCACTGCTGCAGAAGCGACCCGAACGCCGGGCTGGCCCAGCCGGTGCCGGAGCCCGCAGGGACAGCCGGGAGGTTCTGCCCGCCGTACACGACGTTGCCGGCGGAGTCGGAGTACGTCAGCCAGGTCTCGGCCGGCCCCTGCCCCTGCCCGGGCTTGCTCCAGTCGCACACGCCGTCCGGGAAGGCGGCCTCGAGCGTCGCCCACTGCTCGTCGGTGAACGGGACCGGCATGAATGCGTAGTCGGCCCGGTTCAGCGGACGCAGCTGGCAGGCGACCCGGTCGTTCGCTGTGTCGCCGCCGGCCACCTCCCGAGGGGTGCTCAGCCGCGTCTGCAGGGTCGGCTGCTCGCAGACCACGTCCCCGCCCGGGAGCGTCTTCATCTCGACGCCCGGCACGTTCTGGCATCGGTCGGTGACGTCGGCGGGACGGTCCTCGCCGATCTTCGCGCTCAGCGGGACGTCGCGACCGTCGGCCTCGACCGCAGCGAGCCAGCGGTCCATGTCGAGGAACGCCTCGGTGGCCCAGCGGACGTCACCGATCAGCGGGGTGTCGCCGAACCACATCACGCGGTTGTCGGTGTGGCCCTGGTCGCGCTGCAGCCGCTCCTCGGTCCAGAAGGCATGCGCGTAGTCGTGTGCGATGCCCGGGTCCGGCCCGCCGTGGTTGATCATCGCGACCTGGTCGAGGTGGTTCGCCTCGTTGACCAGGCCGGTGCGGTACACGTTCGCAAGCGCCTCCGGGTCGCCCTGGATGCGAACCTCGGACGGGTCCGCGTTGATGTCGAGGCCGCCCACCTTGGCGTTGAGGTCGACGAACTGGGCCGGCGTGATCAGCCCCTGCCTCAGCGCGCCGAGGCCGTACTGCACGCCGTCGTTCGCGAACGGCACGCCCGTGAAGCCGTGCCCCGCGGCCTGCTCCCAGGAGGTCCACGCGCTCTGCGGACGGGGTCCGAGCGGGTTGAGCATCATGTCGAGGATCGAGCAGCGGACGCCGCCCGGGTTCGTGTCGGAGTCGTAGCGCGTGCTCGTGTCACCCGGCACGGTGTCCTTCGTCCCCGGGCAGGCGGTCTCCGGGTTGATCCCCTCCTTGAACAGCCCCTCGTCCGCGGTCACCGCGTTGAAATGAGCCGCGTGCCCTTCGACCTGCGCCATCTGCGTCGGGGACCAGACCACGCCCTGGCCCCAGCGCGACGGGTCCTCGAAGTACAGGCGCAGCAGGTGGTAGTCCGCGAACTGCGCGCCCGCCGTCAGCACGTCGGGGTAGGAGCACGTCGTGACAAGGCCCTGGTAGATGCCCGGGTAGGCGTTGGCGATGGTGTGCTGCGCGATCGACCCGCCGGAGCACCCGGTGCCGATGGTGTAGCGGATCGGGCCGTACTGCTCGACCAGCCGCTCCTTGGCCATCATCATCGACTCGGCCTGGGTGACCAGGTTGCAGTTGTGGCCGGTGTTGTTGAGGGCCGTCGACATCACCGCGAAGCCCCTGCCGAGCGCGGTGACGTAGCTCTGCTCGTAGCCCGGCATCTCGGGGATCGTGCCCGAGTAGTCGTCGAGGCGCGGGCTGCCCGGGGAGTACGACGCGCCGCACCCGCCGCCGTGGGTCGCGAGCACCTTGCCGTTCCACTGCTCCTGCGGCTGCCACGGCTCCCACGACTTGCCGGGCTGGAACAGGGTGAGGATCGCGTAGCGGTCGCGGTCCTGGTAGCCGTCCTCGCGCCGCACGATGAACGGCACGGTCCTGCCCTGGTCCGTGGTCGTCGTCGCGACGTCCGAGGGCGGGTTGTCCGGGTCGTAGGGCTGCAGGCCGGGCTTGGTCGGGTCGGTCGACTTGTAGAGCAGGGAGTACGACGCCGGCTGGTCGCACTGGGCGTCCTGCGCACCCGACTGGCACTGGTACGGCACGTGCTGGGGACCCGCGAACACGGGCCCGCCGTTGGGGTGGTTGGTGATCGTCCGCTGCCCGGCGTACCCGGGCGCCTCCACGCGTACGACGTTCTCCCCCACCTGCATTCCGGACAGGAGCCCCTCGAAGCGCCCGTTCGGACGCGCGGCGAACTGCTGGGTCACGTCCTGGTCGGCGAGGTAGACCCGGACCTGTCCCGGGGCGACGCGAGCCGGGAGGTCGACCGACACCAGCGCGTCTCCGCCGGAGACCAGGTCGGCGCGGTTCGACAGCACCTCGATGGCGAGATCGCGGGTGGCGGCGACCCGGGAGCCCGCGAGCTCGGCCCCGGAGGCCGCGAGCGGCACCGTCGGAACAGCCAACGCGACAGCGATGAACAAGGAAAGACGTCGAGCGCGCACGGGACCTCCTGGGATGGACGCATCACCAACGAGGAAGAACCTCTTCTGGCTACGGCCACGCCCCGGACGGCCTCCGGACTCGAGTCGGGCCCTCTGGCATCATCGCGAAGGTGACCGTCATCAAGATCAACGCCATCACCGTGCCCGCCGACAGCGGCGACGAGCTGGCCCGCCGGTTCGCCGCGCGAGCAGGCGCCGTGGACGACCAGGACGGGTTCGAGGGCTTCGAGCTGCTGAAGCCGACCGACGACCGCACCACCTGGCTCGTGGTCACGCGCTGGCGCGACGAGGCGGCGTTCGAGGCGTGGGTGAAGTCGCCTGCCTTCGGCCACGGCCACCGCTCCGAGTCCGAGCGACAGGGCGAAGGTCGGCAGGGCCCGGTGGGGATCCACAGCGAGCTGTGGTCCTACGAGATCGCCGGCGGCTCCGGCCAGTAGCGCCGCCGCCCCCGTGACGGCGCCCGATCCGGGCTCAGTGGCCGGCGCCGTCCGAGGCTGAGCTGGCGTTGACGTGCCACCGGACGAAGGCCGCGCTGGGGTCCGCGTTGCCGTCCGCGTCCACACCGCGCACGGCAAAGGTGTGCCAGCCGGGGTGCATGTCCGAGAGGCTCACGGGCGAGTCGCACGGGGTGTACGGCGTGGCGTCCAGGCTGCATTGGTACGACGCGGGCTCGTCCGCGCGGAACGAGAACACCGCATCGTCGCTGTCGGGGTACCACTCGGCCATGACCGTCTCGGGCGCCGACCCGTCGGCCTGCGCGCCGTCCGAGGTCCCGCCGCTCGGTCCTGACGGAGTCGCAGCATTCGACGACTCGGCGTTCGGCGAACGTCCGGACCGCTGGCCGGGGCCCGCGGGCGGGCCGACCGTTCGGGACGGCGGCGACGTCTTGCGGGCGCCCGCCTTGTCGGACGGTGAGGGCTTGGCCATGGGCCCGGGCCTCGACGGGCTGCTTTCGGTGGTGAAGCCCCCGCTTCCCGGCACCTCAGGCCGCACGCTGTCGCGCGAGGTGGTGGGGGCGGGGCGCTGGCTGAGGACCGCCGGCTCGACGGCCTGCATGGACGACCCGCCGACGGAGGTGACCGCGACGGCGGCGCTGGCGCCGAAGCCCAGCGCGATCACGAGGGCCATCACAGCACGAAGAGGGCTCAGCTCCGCCAGCGCGGCGACCGAGCCGGCGATGGCTCGCGGTAGACGACGCAAGAGGTTCAGTGGTCCTGAGGAACTAGGCCTCATTCAGGCTCCCGGTTAGCTCGCGGGCACCCCCGGAGATCCCTCTCTCGCCCGCGACGGACACGGCGCGATCACGGTACCAGTTGTCGCAGGTGTGACAGAAGTGGCTCAATATCCGATTCCCCCGAGATGTGATGCCGGGCTAGACAGCCCTTGCGGCCGGCTGCGTGGGGCCCGTCGGACGGTCCCGCAGGTCCCGCACATAGCTCACAAGGGACCCAGGAAATGGTGCTCCAGCACCTTGACGTCGCGGTCCGCAGGGGGCGTATTTGCACTAGAGACACAAGGGTGATCCACCCCCCAAGGCTCCTCCCATCAAGTCCTGTGGTCGGAGCGGAGCGGTGAACCCCGGAGGTCTCCCGACTCCCCGAAGGGCCGACCATGAGAACCAAGACACGCACCTCACTCGCCGCCGTGACGCTCGGACTGATCGCCGCCTCGGCCCCGGCCGCCACCGCTCTGCCGTCGTGGACGACCGGCCCCACCACCATCGCCGCGAGCCCGAAGGCGTTCCAGCCGGCGGTTGTGAACCTCCGCGTGGGCGAGCACAGGCGGTTCGACCGCGTCGTCATCGACATCCGCGGACGGCGTCCGGGAGTTCGCGCGAACTACACCGATCGGCTCATCTATCCCGGCTCCGGCCTCGCCGTTCCACTGCGCGGACACCGGAAGTTCCAGCTGGTCCTCGATCCGGCCCGGGCGCACAACCTCACGACCGGCGCGACCACCTACCACGGACCGCGGCTGAAGCAGTACCACCTGCCGACGCTGCGCGGCGTCGCGTTCATGGGCGACTTCGAGGGTCAGGTCGAGTTCGGCTTCACCACCGACCGGGTCGCGCCGTACCGGATCTTCCAGCTGACTGATCCCCGCCGGGTGGTCCTCGACTTCCACCACTGACCCGGTTTTCCGGCTCTGTTCGTTCGGTCCGCCAAGGACCTCGCTGCAGGTCTGTGTCGGAGAGGGCATCTTCAACGGCATGCCCGGCGCCGACGACGGCGCGTTCTTCCAGCGGCGGTTCGCAGACTCCTTCTAGCTGGTTTCGTCCTCAGGCGGAGCGGCGTCGCGCGATCCGCTCCGCCGGGTCGTCCTCCTCGCGCAGCATCCGGAGGACGGCCCGCTCCAGGGCGACCTGCCGCTCGTCAGGCGAGTCGTAGGAGCGTCGTACGGCGGAGGCGATCGTCGTTCCGTCCTCGTAGAGGTCGACGACCCGGGGGTCGACGTAGGAGCTGCGGGCGATGGTCGGGGTGTTGCCGAGGTACTGCGAGACCTCGACCATCGCGTTGCGGATCGCGCGCTTCCGGGAGGCCTTGGAGTGCCCCGGCTCCTCCGACGAGGCCAGCGACGCGGCAGCGAGCACCGTGGCGTGCCAGGTCCGGAAGTCCTTCGCGGTGATCTCGGCACCGGTCATCTCACGCAGGTAGTCGTTCACGCTCGCGGCGTCGAGGGCGTTCCACTGTCGGCGTAGCTGGTAGGCCAGCAGCCGGTCCCCGCCGCTGCGTCGCCGCCGCATGGTCTCCACCGCGGAGATCGCCAGCGGGTCGTCGATGTCGATGCAGTGCTCGATGCCGGACTTGCCGGTGAAGCAGAAGCGCAGCTGACCGCGGACCCGCCGGACGTGTCGCTTCTCCAGCGTGGTGAGGCCGAAGCTTCCGTTGGCGTCGGCGTAGGAGTCGGAGCCGATGCGGAAGTACCCCAGGTCGAGCAGGCGTACGGCGGTCGCTGCCGCGCGTTCCCACGGCATGCCGTCGAGCGCGATGTGCTCGAGGATCGCCGCCCGTGCCTTGGGCAGCCCGGCCGCGACCTCCATGACCCGGTCGAACTTCATCTTGTCGCGCTTGACCCGCCAGTCAGGGTGGTAGAGGTACTGCCGCCTCCCCGCTGCGTCGACGCCGACCGCCTGGATGTGCCCGTTCGGGAAAGGGCAGATCCACACGTCCTCCCAGGCCGGAGGGATCACGAGCGACCTGCAGCGCTCGCTGTCCTCCTCACACAATCGCTCGCCGTGCTCGTCGAGATAGAGGAAGCCCTTGCCTGCACGACGGCGCGCCCAGCCCTTGCTGTTGGGCGAGACGGTGCGGAGGCGCGGCATGCCGTCTTGTTGCCGAAACCGAGCGCAGTCAAACCTTCAACCGTTGCGGCCCCGTCACTCGCGCCAGCCGGTCAGGAGCCCGCGCCCTTGAGAACGGCGGTGACGGTCCGGACGAGGATCTTCATGTCCAGCCAGAGCGACCAGTTGTCGATGTAGGCGTTGTCGTAGAGGCAGCGGTCCTGGATCGAGGTGTCGCCCCTCAGGCCGTGGACGGCGGCCCATCCGGTGAGACCTGGCCGGACCCGGTGACGGAAGGAGTACCACGCGTACGTGCGGCCGAACTGCTCGACGAAGTGCGGTCGCTCCGGCCGCGGCCCGACGAGGCTCATGTCACCTCGGAGGATGTTGATCAGCTGCGGCAGCTCGTCCATGGAGGTCTTGCGGATGAAGCGGCCCACCGGGCCGATCCGGACCTCGTTCTGGGCAGACCAGCGTTCGTCGGACTCTGTCCCGCTCAGCTTCAGCGACCGGAACTTGAAGAGCACGAACGGGTTGCCTCCGAGACCGACCCGGGTCTGCTTGAACAGCACACCGGGGCCCATCTCGAGTCGCACCGCCACTGCGATCAGGGCCATGAGCGGAGCCAGCACCGCGAGGCAGGCCGCAGAAACCATCACGTCGAAGGCCCGCTTCAGCCGCGGCGGAAGCGCGTGAAGCAGAGGGTCACGCAGTCGAACGACCGCGACATGGCCCACGCGCTCAGCACCGGGCGAGTGCAGCATCTCCTGCAACGCCGGCACGACGAACAGCGTGAAAGGGACCTGCGAGTCGCGGCTGCGCAAGGCCTCGAGGATCTCTTCGTTCGCGGCCCCGCTCAGGGTCAGCACCACGACGCTCGCCTGGTTGTCCCTGGCGGCCTGCACGAGCCGTCGGGCGTCCTCCTCGACCACGCGCTGCCTGACCTCGTCGGGGGCGTCCTGTCGCCGCCCGACGAAGCCGACCACGCGCAGACCATGGCTCGGCTCGCTGTCCAAGATGCGTGCCAGCAGCGCGGCGGTGCCACCGTTTCCGACGATGAGCGTGCGGTAGGTGCCTCGGCCGGTGCTGCGAGCCCATCTGATCACGGCGTACGTCACCGCGCGCCCGGCCACGAAGAGGGTCAGCGCCAGGGCGAGGTGGAGCACGACCTCCCTGGAGGCCGTCGGGACGGTCGAGCTGAGCGCCACCAGCGCGACGACAGCCGGCACGGTGGCGAAGATGACCGGAAGGTCGTCGAGCACCGAAAGCGTCAGCCGGCTCTTGTAGAGCGACTTCACGCTGAAGGCAGCGAAGATGCCGCCGGCCAGGGCGACCGACGATGCTCTCGACCACGGGGCGACGACAGTCAAGGCGAGCACCACCAGCAGGTCCGAGAGGAGCAGTGCCCCGGCGATCCGGTCGAGCGCAGAAGGCGCTTGCGTAGCTCCCTCGTAGAGGAACGCCTCCCGCGCCTCGCCGGCCTGGTCGGCTCGGGCAATGACGACAGACCCACCTCGCTGAGCAGGTATTCCTTGTTCCCCTTCAGGGCTAGTAACCGGAGTCCCTTGGGACGGGATCGCGTGGGAATGCACTTGGTTTTCCTCCCCCGGAAGTGGCCACCGCCAGCTCCGCGAGCTGGGGGCCTGCCTTCACCCGGAGTCCATACTCTGTTCACGTTGCGCAGGAAGGGAGGCCAGAGCCAGGAAGATCCCTAGTTCTAGGTAGGGGGAGTCGACGCGCAGAAAACCCGTAGCGGCAGACAAAACGTCCGCCACGGAACCACGGCCCGGTGAGCGTCAGCCGAGGCGCTCTGCTTGTGAGCCGGCGAGAGTGAGCTCGGAGTCGTCGGGAAGCGTCGCGAGGTGCGCCAGCTGCTCCACCATGGGGAGACGCGCGACCCCGAGCGGGGTGGTGCGAGCCCGCCATATGGGTAGAGCGGGCACGGACACATGCGAGACCAGCGGATGCACCCGGCGTTCACCCGCCTCGCCCTGACCGAAGAGGTGCTCGTGGAGCTTCTCGCCGTCCCGGAGCCCGGTGAAGACGACCTCGATCTCCCGACCGGACTGGTCGATCAGCTGCTGGGCGACGTCGACGATGCGCACCGGCTCCCCCATGTCGAGGATCAGCACCTCGCCCCCGGCTCCGATCGCGGCGGCCTGGATCACGAGCTGGACCGCCTCCTGGACGGTCATGAAGTAGCGCGTGACGTCAGGGTGGGTGACCGTGACAGGTCCGCCCGCGGCGATCTGAGCCGCGAACGAGGTGAGCACCGAGCCCCGGCTCCCCAGGACGTTCCCGAACCTCACGCTGAGGTAGGGGCGGGAGATCTCCTGCGCGGCGAAGGCGGTGAGCCGCTCCGCCACCCGCTTGGAGTACCCGAGCACGCTGGCCGGGTTCGCCGCCTTGTCAGTCGAGATGTTCACGAACCGCTCGACGCCGACCATGACCGCGGCGTCGAGCACGTTCGCCGTACCGAGGACGTTCGACTTCATCGCCTCGACGGGGTACTGCTCGAGCATCGGCAGGTGTTTCAGCGCAGCGGCGTGGAACACGACCTCCGGGCGACGGTCGAGGAAGATCCGCCCCAGGGTGTCGCGGTCGCGGATGTCGGCGAGCACCACGTCGGAGGAGTCGAGGAGCGCCCGCCCATGGATCGACAGCTGCACCGCGTGCAGGGCCGACTCGTCCCGGTCGAGCATCATCAGCTCGGCCGGCCGATACGTATGAAGCTGCCGACAGAGCTCGGAGCCGATCGAGCCGCCGGCACCGGTGACGAGGACGCGCTTACCCGTGACGTAGTCGGCAATCGAGGCGACATCGGTCTCGACGGGTCCACGGCCGAGGAGGTCATGCACGTCGATAGCGCGGACATCCCGGATGTCGACCTGCGGTCTGCCGAACAGCTCGGCGAGGCTGGGCAGCACCTTGACCGCGAGGCCCGCCTCTCTCGCTGCGGTGGACACCTCACCCACCAGCGACGCACCTGCGCTTGGAACGGCGATCACGAGGAGCCGGGCTCCCGTGACGCGGGCCGCTGTCGCGATGTCGTCCCGCGTCCCGAGCACGGGCACTCCGTGGAGACGCAGACGGCGCTTCCAAGTGTCGTCGTCGAGCAGGCCCACTGGTCGCATGCCGGAGGCGGGGCCACGAAGCATCGCGTGAACGAGCTGACGCCCGGCCTCGCCAGCACCGAAGACGAGCGTCGGTTCGCCCTGACTCGAGGCCACGAAACCGTGCCGCTGGACTGCGCTCCGCCACGTCGCACGGGCCAGGAGCATGACCAGGAGCGCCATGAACGTCGCGCCGGCCGGAACCGATCGGGC
The DNA here is from genome assembly GCA_036375975.1 of Nocardioidaceae bacterium. Lineage (GTDB taxonomy): Bacteria > Actinomycetota > Actinomycetes > Propionibacteriales > Nocardioidaceae > Nocardioides_C. The sequence continues at coordinate 29,248 of DASVBF010000325.1, forward strand.
GAGGAGCGGGCCCGTGGAGTACAAATTGCCGACGACGAGGCCCCAGCCACAGCCGAGCGCGACGAGGCACAGGAGAGCGGTCTCCTCGAAGCTGGCGACGGTGGCCCTTCCCTGGTAGAGCCTGGCAGCCGACCCCGCTGACCACTGCGCGATCACGGCGAGCGCACCGAGCGTTGCGGCGTTGCCGAGGACGTCCCCGGTCAGCTCCGAGCCATACCGGAAGGCGCTGAAGCCGACGTACGACGAAAGGATCGTCGCGCCGTCGAAGAGCATGAGCCAGGCCCGACGATCCGCCCGCACCCGCTCGATCCAGACGTCACCCGCCGCGTCAGGTAGCAAGCCCACGGAGCCCCACCTTCGTTCCCAAGATCACGAACGCTCGAGCGGCCCCCGGCTCAAGTCAGACGGGACGTTAGGGCAAGAAGGGACGACGCGGAGCAACTTCCGACAACGGACAAGTCAGGTCTAGAGGGGGTTGCGCGTAGCCCGGGATGGCGAGTCGAGGAACGGACTCAACGGCGGGTCAAGGAGCGCACGGCAGGGCGTACGTCGAGCAGGTACACCAGCGAGGCCACCGCACCGATCATGTTGAGGAAGTTGATCGGGTTCCAGAAGAGCATGTGGGCCGCGAGCGCGATGCCGAGGATCCAGAGCCACATCTTCTTGTTCTGCTTGTTGGCCGCCTCGAACGCTTCGGGCCGGCGCGAGACCGCGTCCACGAAGGCCCATGCCTCGATCGCGAAGAGCAGGAGGGTGGCGACGAGGAGGACGCCGTTCTGGAACTGGAAGAACGTCAACACAGGTCCATCCTACGGCTGAACAGCAACGATGCCCCCGCCCGAGGGGACGAGGGCATCGTGGTGCTGCTGGTCGGGCCGGCCGGCCCGCCTCGACTACGTCAGTTGCCGACCTTGTCGGAGGCGTCCGACGCTGCCTTGGTGGAGGCCTTCGCGGTCTTCTTCGCCGCCGTGGCCGTCGACTTCGCGTTGGTCCTCGCGGTGCCGGCGGTCTTCTTGGCCGACGCCGAGGTGGACTTCGCAGCGCCCTTGGCAGTGCCGGCCGTCTGCTTCGCCGACTTGCTCGTCTGCGTGCGGGCGGTCTTGGCCTTGGTGGTGGTCACCTTGGCAGCGGCCTTCGCGTCCTGGGTCGCCTGCTGACGGCGGATCCGGGCAACGAGATTGCGGCCGCGGCTGGCGAGCTCGTCGTAGGTCTCGACGGTCTCGTTGAGGTAGGTCTCGATCTGCTCACGAGCCTCCTTCGCGCGGGACTCGACCGTCCCGCGAGCCTCCTTCGCGCGAGCCTCTACCTGCTCACGAGCCTCCTTGGCGCGAGCCTCGGCACGCTCACGGGCCTCCTTGGCCCGGGCCTCGACCGTGGTGCGGGCGCCCTTGGCGTCCTCGGTGAGCTCGTCGATGCGCGACGTCACGACGGTGCGAGCCTGGTCGCGCAGCGCCTTGGGCTCGAGCTCGATCTTCGCGAAGCGGGCCTGGACGTCGGCGCTGTAGCTGCGGGCGAACTCGACCGCGAGGTCGCCGGCGCCGACGACGGCGTAGAACGGGCGGGTGGCGTCAATCTTGCGGGTCATCTAATACCTCCTAGGTGTGCCCGGTGATGGTGGGAGGTCCTCACCGGACGTGGGTGGTTCGGCCGGGCCGGTCACAGGCTCGGCCGGTGTGCCATTGGCTGCGCGGAATGACTGGTACACGTCCAGCAGCGACTGCTTCTGCCGCTCGGTCAGCCCCGGATCAGCGAGGATCGCGAGCTCCACAGACCGGACCTGTGCATCGTTCGGGTCGAGGATCCCGGCCCGGACGTACAAGGTCTCGGCTGAGACGCGGAGGGCCTTCGCGAGCTGCTGCAGGACTTCCGCGGACGGCCGGCGCAGACCACGCTCGATCTGGCTGAGGTACGGGTTCGACACGCCGGTCTGCTCGGCGAGCTGCCTCAGTGAGAGCTGCGCGTTGACACGCTGCTCCCGGAGGTAGTCACCGAGATTCTCGACGGTCTTGCCGACCTTCGACCTGGCCATGACCCCATGGTGCTAACTCTTGCAAGCATTATCAAGTCGAAAGCAGGTGATCCAGACCACACCCTGCGAGAAACTCTATTGGATATAAGGAGGTTTGAATTCGTAGCAGCGCTAGCCGAGGTTGCAAGCAGACGCCCGAAGAGCGCCAACCTCGCTGGAACGACCTGTTCGTGTCGGACGCGGCGTCGCCGCTGCGCGCCGGTGGGCCGGCACTCCTCCAGACAACGACGAAGGCCCCCCGGATGATCCGGGGGGCCTTCGAGCACAGCTGGTTACTGCGCGACGGTCGCGCACACGACCCACGGGCGCACGATCTGCTCGGTCGTGCCGTTGTTGTAGCCCCTGATGACCCACTCGGTCGGGCGGAAGTTGCCGGCATCGTCCACCGGGACGTAGGCACCCTCGAAGTAGGGAGCGGAGACGGTGATCTGGATGTCCTTGTTGTCACCACCGAGGTCCTTGGCGTCGCCGCCCCAGGTGGAGAAGCCACCACCGAGCGCGTACTGACCGGCCGGGCACTCGCCGCGAGCTTCCTGAAGGGTCTCGCCTCCGTCACCCACCCAGGTGTTGGTGTACCCGGCACCGGCGATCAGGTTGGTGACACCGTCCTTGCCATCCTTGCCGTCGACACCGTCGACGCCGTCCTTGCCGTCGACACCGTTGGTGCCGTCAACGCCGTCAACGCCGTCCTGACCGTCGACACCGTCCGTGCCGTCGACGCCGTCCTTGGCGTGCTGCGCCAGCGCGTCCCGGACGCCCTCGGTCAGGTCGACCTTGCGGACGCCGCCGTCGCGGATGTCGATGGAGCGGACGGAGTCGTCGCGGATCTGCGCGGAGCCGATCAGGCTGCCAGCGGTCGCGCCGCCGACGCCGCCGAGGATGACGAGGCAGGAAGCCCCAGCGAGGACAGCAGCAGTACGCGAGTTGATGAACTTCATGGGAGGGGAGCTCCTTCAGAGCTGAGAAGTCGCGGGCCGAGATGCCGCGAGCCAGGCGAACTATATGCACCCTCTGCACCCTTTGACGGCTTTTTTCCCACAAATGGCTCGAAGCGACTACGAACTGTCCGGAGGGATAGCCCGAAAGCACTACTCCTTCCGGCCCTAGCTGCCACCGCAAGCGTTAGGGGCGACATCACCGACACCCGACCCGTGCGCCCCGGGGGTCACGCGCAGTTCGACCGGTCCGGGCTGCTGCACGCCCGTCATGACCGTGTAGGTGAGCCGGCGCGCCTCACCCGGACCGAGGTCGACGGTCTGCGACCCGACGGGGTGCCCGTCGTGCTCCAGCTCGTTCAGCGGGGTCTCCTGACCGTCGACGGCCGAGGCCCTGATCCAGCCACCGATCGGTGCGTACAGGTGCACGTTCAGGCGCATGTGACCGGGTTCCACCCCGAACCAGGACTTCCCCTTGCGGGGACCGATCACCGAGACCGGCAGGTCGGCGGCGCGCCTGGGGGCATCGGACTTCACCGTCACGGTGACCTCGAGCTCCTGACGCCCCTCGCTGTTGCAGCCCACGGGCTTCACGTCCACACGGTGGTCGAGGTAGTACTCCATCTTCGCGGCGGTGCCGTCGTTCATGAAGACGCCGACGTACGGCGAGGGGCCCGCCTGGCGTGGCACGGCGCCAGCAAGCGGGGTCTCTTCGAGGAGCCGCTGCTCGGCCGGGACGTCGGACCAGGCGAAGAGCCTGCCGTCGGTCGCGCCGCGGGTCAGCCCGTCGAGAAGTGCCGACGGATCCGCTCTTCCTGAGACGACGGCAGTGAAGACCGTCCGCGCCGCGCTCGCGAAGAAGAAGTTCTGCTTCTCGGGGTCGGCCTGCCTGCGGTAGACGTCGCTGAGCAGCACGTCCACGGCGTTGCCGGAGGACAGGGTGACTCCCCCGGGCACGCGGACCGGGCCGGTGGCCTCGAGCAGGTAGGACAGCGCGACGGGATCGGCAGAGAGGACGCCGTCCACCTTCTGTCCCTTGGTCACCCGCCACATCGCCTGCGCAAGCTCGGCCGTCCGCGGGAAGTCGGGCGTGAAGTTGATGTCGGCCCCGTACGTCCCGAGCTTGCGCTCGTAGAGGGCCGTCTCCTCGCGCGTAAGGGGAATCGGCGGCTTCTGGTGGATGCCGAGGTCGGACGCGGTTCCCTGACGGACCAGCGAGAGCTTGCCCCGGTCCGCGCGCATCACGGCGAGGGCACCGGGGATGCCACCGGTCGCGCGGATCTCGGCGTTGTTCTGGAACAGCACGAGGTAGTTCCTCGGGCCGTCGGCGCCCAGCATCGGTGGAAGCAGCCGGACGGCGTACGAAGCCCGTGACGACAGGGTCGCCGCGGCCGAGAGCTTCCTCTGCATCTCCTCCACGGGCGAGGCCAGCTGCGCGACGAGCGCGCCGGTGTCGATCTGGTCGACCCTGTCTGCCTGCGCGTGCAGCTGCTCGTCCGCCGCCACGATGGTGGGGGCCACTTTCGTGAGGGGGGCGAGGGAGATCCTTCCGTGCCGGGGGCTCAACTGCTCGGGATTCACGGCTTCACTCGCGGCCACCACGCCGCCCAGCGCGTCGTCGCTCAGCGTGCGAGACACCTGGGCGACCGTCCGGACGGCGTCGACGTCGTCGCCGAGGACCGGCGCCTGGGTCGCCGCGCTCCACAGGACTCCGTCTGTGGCGTTCTCGGCGCGCCGGCTCTCCTCCCGAGCGGAGTCCAGGGCCGTGCGGGCCGACTGCTCGTCACCCGAGCGGACGCTGTCCGCGAGGTGCTGGAAGTCCCCGGCGACGGTCAGCAGGGCGGTGCGGGCCTGGACCGCCTGGTAGGCGAGGACGCCGGCCAGGAGGACGACGGCGACTCCGGTGAGCCCGAGGGCCCACCGGAGTCGCAGGAGGTTTCGAGGCACAGGCAGGAGCCGGCCCTCAGGTCAGCGCCGGTAGATGCGGAAGTCGTCCGAGCCGCTGCTCTGGCGGAAGTTGCCGGTGCCGAGGTAGCCGACCTTGGCGGTGTAGAGGCCGGGGCGGTACTTGCCGAAGCTGGCGAACGCACGACCGCTGTCCAGCGTGAGCGTCGACGAGGCGATCACGTTGCCGTTGCGCACGATCCTGATGCGGACTCTGCCGGTCGGGGTCAGGGTGCTGGAGCTGACCGCGACATTCACGCGCGCGCGGTCACCGCGGTGGATGCTGGGTGCGTTGACCTTCGTGGCCGTGCGCGCCTTGTAGACGGAGTAGCTGCCCGAGTCGTGGGACTTCCCGAACGGGGAGCAGCCGGGGAGGTACTTGCCGTTGATCGTGTAGGTGTGCCTGGCCGGGAGACCCCGCGGCAACGGGGAGGAGGCGGAGCCGCCGCTCAGCCCGACCACCCAGCTGTCGATGAACGAGCCGTCGGAGTCCCGGAGAACGAAGCGGACACGTCCCGTGGGGGTGCCGGCGCCGGACGTCACGGTGGCCATCGCCTTCGCGGCGGTGCCGTAGGGCGCCATGCTCGGCTGTGCAGAGACGCTGGTGTTGGTGGCGGCTCGGGAGGGGTACTCGGTGCACGCGACGGTCTGCACCTGCGGCGCGGAGGAGACCGCGGCGGGAGTCGCGACCAGGGAGATGGTGAGTGCGCTGCCGATGGCCGTGGCTCCAGCGAGCGACCTGAGCAGGACGTTCTTGAACATGACTTTCCTCTTTTGTGAGCAGCCGAAGCGGTCCTGGCCGACAAGCCAGGGCACAGGTACTACAGGACCCCCGAGACATTCAGAGACTGCGAAGTGGACTTTACCAACGAATCCGGACAGTCTTTACCTTCGAGGTCGCCCAGAAGGACAGATAGTCATAAATGACTAGGCGTCCTGATCTATACGGACCAGGCAGCGGTCCGTACGCGTCTAGGGCAGTGAGGGCACCGCTGCCAGTGCCTGCTTCGCCTCCCCGAGCTTTCCGTCCAGATAGTCGGTGGCCGTGCCGAGCGCGACCTGGAGCTGCTCGACCGGATCGGCCAAGCGCGGATCGAGCTGCTCGGTGTCGATCGCCGCCACCCGGGACTCCTGATGCCGCAGCCGCTTGTCCGCCCTGACGAGGGTGCGCGCCGCCCGCTTCACCTGCCGGACGGCGTCCGGGCCGTCGTACGGATCCACGCTGGCAACGGTGGTCGTGCCCTTGACCACCCGCGGGAGTACGTCGGAGGCCAGCACGTCGCTGGCATCGGCGACGGTCCTGATCGCCTGCACGTCGTCGCCGTACTTGGGCAGCCGGCTGGCGATCCACCACCCCGGCCCCTTCGAGTTGTCCGCAGCCTGGGCTGCGCCATCCTGGACCTTGCCGAGCCGTTGACGCAGGGAGGCCGCATCTCCGTCCTCGAGGTCCTGCACCGCAGGCGCAGCCTCGGAAGCGACGGTCTCGAGGCCGTCCTTCACCTGGAGTGCCTGATAACCGGTGTAACCCGCGATGCCGAGCATCACCAGCACGAGAACGACCAAGACCCGACCGAACAACGAACTACCTCCATCTGCCCCCGCTTGTCTTCGATCAGGGCCAGAGCGTCGGCCGGATCTCCCCTACCGGGAGGCCACCGCCGAGGACGACCGCCTCACCGATACTGTCGATCTCCTTCATCGCCACGCCCGGCACGTTCGAAACCTTGAGCCGGCGCAGTGCCTCGGACATCACAACAGGGCGGGCGCGGGCGGCGCCGTCATCGACCTTCATCGCGACGGCACGACCGTCCGCGAGAGCAACGGCATAGCACGACTCGGCCCCGGCCTTCGCAATCGCACCGGGCACTGCGCGGAGCAGCCGCCGCTCGTCGCGAAGTGTGCCGGACACGTACTCCGGGTGGGCACGGATCGCCGCGGCCACGCGAGCCTCCGGGCCGTCCTGGGCGACGGAGAGCCTCCTGAAGGCGCGGGCCAGCCCAGTGAGGCTGGTGGACAGCAATGGCGCGCCACAGCCGTCGACCGCGACCTTCTCGATCGGCTCGCCGGTCAGGTCGGTGAAGGCCTCCCGGATCGCGACCTGGAGCGGGTGGTCCGGAGACCGGTAGCCCGACGTGTCCCAGCCGTTCGTGACACAGGTGGCCAGCATGGCGGCGTGCTTGCCGGAGCAGTTCATCGCGATCGACGACTTCGCCCCGCTCACGCGGAGGACCGCTTCCTTCTCCCTGTCGTCGAGGGGATAGTCGGGGGGCGTCTGGAGCGCCGACTCCTCGAGTCCCGCGTCCGCGAGGATCTTCCGGACTCCCTCGATGTGAAAGTCCTCCCCGGAGTGCGAGGCGCAGGCCAGCGCGAGGAGCGGTCCGTCGAGGTCGAGGCCGGCGCGGAGCATGCCGAGCGCCTGGATCGGCTTGTTGCACGAGCGCGGGAGGATCTGCGACTCGGTGTCACCGACCGACCAGGCGATGGTGCCGTCGGCCTCGAGAGCCACGACCGAGCCGTAGTGGTGCCCCTCGACGAACCCGGAGCGGACGACCTCGGCAACGGCGACTGGTGCGGACATGCCCCTGACACTAACCGGGCCGGAGCTGCGGCTCCGAACCGGTGAGCCTCGGGTCAGGCGTGGCTGCGTCGCCGGTGGCCGATCAGGTTGAAGGCGCCGAGGCCGACCAGGCCGAGGCCGATGAGGCCGAAGAGGACGGAGTTCCCGTCGGAGCCGGTCGCCGGAAGGTCGCCGGAGGCGTCGGCCGGGAGGTCGCCGGAGGCGTCGGCCGCTGCCGCGCCAGGCCGGTTGGCCGAGCTCCCCGCGACCTCACCGTTCGTCACCGTGAGGTACTCGGTGTCGCCGCTCGACTGGTAGAGCTTGCCGTTGTAGCGCGCGGTCACCTTGTAGGTCCCGGGCTCGAGGTTCGTCGGGATGGCGAAGTCGGCCTGGCCGTTCACGAGCGGGACCCTCTTCGAGTATCTGCCCACCCGGAAGTTGACGAAGCCCTGCGGTGTCCCGGTGTTGGAGGTGACCTTCACGTGCGCGGAGTTCGCCTCCCCTGCCCGCACGGTGGGGTGGTCCAGCCACATCTCGGTTGTCGTGACCGGGCCGGCCGGGTAGTCGACGCTCTCGATGGCAGGCGCCGACGTGACCGTGGCCGGGCCACTCAGCTGCGCGAGAGCGAGGAGGCCGCCGACGAGAAGCGCGGCGAAGATCCGACCGGTGATGAGGCTGCGAAGCATTCGTCCCCCGAGTGCACGTAGTTTGAGAAGCAAAACGACTGCAGCGTAACCCCGTTAAAGGGTCATGTCAGGCAAAAATGGATATACCGTCTCCAAAACCCCGTGCTGGCCCGCGGATCTCCCTGTTCACGCTGCGGACGCGCAGGGGTGGTCCGGGTTTCAGGCGGACCTGGGGTGGCACGATGTGCGGGTGTCTGAAACTCGTCCAAGTCCACCCCAGTACTCGCCTTCGGCCCGCGAGCTCGACGACCTCGAGCTGCTGAGCCACGGCGCGCTCGCCCCGCTGAGCGGCTTCGAGGGACCTGACGGACTCGTCACGCTGCACGTCCCGGCCGACGTCGCAGCCTCGGCGAAGGACGCGGGGGCAGTCGAGCTGGTCGACCCTGAGGGCGTCCCGCTGGCGACGGTGACGATCGAGTCGACCTACGAGGTCGGGGACCGGGTGGGCGTGGTCGGTGACGTCGCCCCGATCACGCACAACGAGTTCGGTGCGTTCCGTCGCCTGTACCTCTCCCCTGACGCCGTGAAGCAGCAGTACGGCGACGCCGTGACCGTCCCGGTCGCGGGACCGCTCACCACGGAGGACCTCGAGCACATCGGGAAGGCCGCGGGCGGAGCGCCCGTCGTACTGCTGGCACTGGTGGGCACCGGCACACCGGACCTCCCGGCACCCGCACTGATCCGCGCCACCCTCGCCGCAGCCGCCCACCTTCCTGACGCGCACGTCGTGGCCGTCCCGCTCGCCTCCCGCGGCGACGCCGCCCTGGACCACGAGCTCGGCCAGCGGGTCGTGGGGGCCTACGCCCCGGGCGACGTCGTCGCGGTGACCGGTGAGGGCGAGCTGCCCGACGACGTGGCGTCGATCGTCGAGAAGGCACTGCCGGCGCCTGACGAGCAGGGCCTTGTCCTCTTCTTCACCGGGCTGTCGGGCAGCGGCAAGTCGACGATCGCCCGCGCGCTGCACGACGTGATCCTCGAGCAGGGCGACCGGACCGTCACGAGCCTCGACGGCGACGTCGTGCGCCGGAACCTCTCGAAGGGACTCACCTTCTCCAAGGAGGACCGGGAGACCAACATCCGCCGGATCGGCTGGGTCGCCGCCGAGATCAGCCGCCACGGCGGGGTCGCGATCTGCAGCCCCATCGCGCCCTTCGACAGCACCCGCAAGCAGGTGCGGGCGATGGTCGACGACGCCGGCGGGGCGTTCGTGCTGATCCACGTCGCAACCCCGCTCGAGGAGTGCGAGCGTCGCGATCGGAAGGGCCTCTACGCCAAGGCGCGTCGCGGGGAGATCCCTGAGTTCACCGGCATCTCCTCTCCCTACGAGGAGCCGGAGGACGCCGCGGTCCGCGTCGACACGACCGGCCGGACCATCGAGGCCGCCCTGGGCGACGTACTCACCCACCTGAGGAACGAGGGATACCTGTCTTGAGCGACCTTCTCACCACAGCGACGCTCTCCCTGCTCGTCGTCAGCTTCGCCGTCGGCATCGTCGTCGGCCTGACCGGCATGGGGGGCGGTGCCCTCATGACGCCGGCGCTGATCTTCCTCGGCGTCTCGCCCACTGCCGCGGTGGCGAACGACCTGGTCGCTGCCTCCGTCAACAAGTCGGTGGGCGCGGCGGTGCACTGGCGGGAAGGGTCACCGAACCTCAAGCTCGCGATGTGGCTGATCATCGGCTCGGTGCCGACGGCGTTCGCGGGTGCCTTCATCATCCAGGCCGTCGGCGGGGCCGGTGAGTCCGAGCAGAACGCCTTCGTCATGTACGCCATCGGGGTCGCCCTGCTGTTCACCGCCGCAACCTACGTCCTGCGGATGTACCTCAACCTCCGCATCGTCACCAACGGCGGCTCCCTGGGCCAGGACGACCCGGTCGTGAAGCCGCTCCCGACGCTGCTCGTCGGGGCGGTCGGCGGGCTCCTCGTCGGGATCACCTCCGTCGGCTCGGGCTCGCTGATCATGGTCGCGATGCTGCTGATCTACCCGACCCTCTCCGCCGTGAAGCTGGTCGGGACGGACTTGGTCCAGGCGGTCCCCCTCGTCCTGTCGGCCGCGATCAGCCACGTGCTCGTCAGCGGAGTGGACTGGGCGGTGCTCATCCCGCTCGTCGTGGGTGGCACGCCCGGGACGTTCCTCGGGTCGAAGCTGGCCAACTGGGTCTCCCAGTCGGTGGTCCGGCGCGGCATCGTGATCGTGCTGACTCTCACCGGCCTGAAGATGCTCGGAGTGGCGCCGGAGGTGGTCGGCATCATCGGCGCCGGGCTGCTCATCCTCGGGCCGGTGTTCTGGGGGTTCGTGCGCCAGAGCCGGGGGCTGCCGGCCTTCGAGAGCATCCCCGTCACGGCCGCCGGCGGGTCACCGGGCGGTCCGCACCGGCAGTAGGGCCGCCTGTCCAACCTGCTGCCCCCGAGGCGCGGCCGACGGCATGCGGGCAGGAGCTTCACGCCTCACCCAAATTGGGTAGAACCGGCCCCCGGCCCTCCAAAGGCGCGCCCCGCGCAGGAGGTCTCGCTACGCTCCGGGAGTGGGCGCCACGCCCGGTCGCGGCAGTGGTGCCCCTGACGAGGGGTGGCCGACTTCAAGCGAGGCCCAGGACCCGGGGGGCGAGGAGACGATGACCTTTGAACTGCAGGCGGACGTGCGTCGGCCGAAGGTCTCTCGCAAGCGCAGGCGGCACCAGGTGAGAGTGTCGTTCTCGGGACTCGACGGGGCGGGCAAGTCGTCGCAGATCGAGTCGCTCGTGGCGGGCCTCGGCGAGCAGGGACGTTCCGCCGAGGTGCTGTGGATGCCGTTCAAGTTCTGGCCGCAGCAAGCCAAGAACGTGGTGCCCGAACGTCTCCGCAGCAGGCTGCGGCCGCGGAACCAGCTCGAGGTCGTGCAGGTCAAGCGATCCGACCAGCAGCCTGCCCCGCGCGAGGGCAGCTCGCCGACGCCTACGGGCGCCACGGTTCGCGTGAAGGCGGTCGGCGCCCTGCGGTCGGGCGCCTGGACGGTCATCGGCACGGTCGCCGCCGTCTCCACCGGTCTGAGCCTGCGCCACCGCATCTCCTCGAGCGACGCAGACGTGCTCGTTCTCGACCGCTACCGGCTGGACAGCCTCGTCAAGCTCCGGTGGGCCTTCCCGCACCTTCCTCAGCGCTGGCTTGCCGGCATCGTCCGCTCCGTGGCGCCGAGACCCGACCTGGAGGTCCTGTTCAAGGTGCAGCCGGAGGTGGCCTACGCCCGCAAGCCGGCACAGTGGACCGTCGACGAGCTGACGCGGCAGGCGAGGCTGTACGACGAGCTCGCTGCGGGCTCGCCCACGGTCGTGACCCTCGATGCCGCGCGGGATCCGGACGACGTGGCACGCGAGGTATGGGCACGAGTGAGGCTGCTGCTCGATGGACGCTGAGAACGCCCTCCTCGAGAGCCTGCGGCCGGTCCTCGCGAACGAGATCCCCACGCGTGACCTCGACAAGGTGGTCCTGCAGAAGGTCGTCCGGGACAGGTCGTGCATCTACTTCGTCGGTCTCCACGGCCCCACCTTCGTCCGCCGCTGGGTGGTCAAGCAGCCGGCGGTCACCTTCCGGCAGGCCGACCTCGAGCCACCGCTACCGGCCGCTGCTTTGTTCGAGGCGCATGAGCGCCTGTACGAGCACCTGCAACGGCTCGACGGCTCGATCCTCGCTCCGCGCCCCGTCGGGGTGATGCCGGACGTCAACGCCTACGTCATGGAGTACGTCACCGGGACGCTGGTGAGCTCGCACATTGCCGTCCGGTCGGTGCGAACTCCGCACCGGCTCCTCCACGGCATGGCTGAGGCAGCCAGAGTGCTCCAGACGGTGCACACCCTGGAGCTCGCCCAGCCGGAGATCGTCCAGCTCGCAGACCTGGAGAACGAGGCCCGAACGACGGCGGCACAGCTGATCCGCGGCGCGAGGCTGCGGGTGCCGGCCGGCGGGTTCTTCTCCGGCTCCTCGACCTCCCGCAGCGCCTCGGCCTCGACCGTCGTGCTCCACGGTGACTTCGCCCCGGAGAACGTCATCGTCGGGGACACGGGAACCTACTGCCTGGACGCGGATCTTGCCGAGAAGGGGGCGGCGGAGAAGGACGTCGTGCGGTACCTCGTCATGCTGTACCAGGAGAAGTTCTTCCTGGTCGGGGCCGACGTGCCTCCGGTGCAGGACCTGCGGCGTCGCGCGGCGGCGGCCTTCCTCAGCGCCTACTACGGCGACCATCCGTGGCCGGAGTCGCTGCAGCCGCTCATGGTGGTGGGTCTGGCCGCGCGGTACGTCCGTCGGCAGATGGGCGGAGTCCCGAAGTCGTCGCGCATGCCCGCCCGGAGGGCGCTCGAGCGGCGCGCCCGGAAGGTGCTCGAGCGGCGACACTTCCAGAAGCTCCTCGACGAGGTCTCCTCGCAGGACTACTTCCAGAGGCTCCAAGACGCGGGCCGGTAGGCCCCCGCCGCCGCGGGGCCCGGCCCCGCCGGCGTCTCAGTTTGCGCGCGACTGCTCGGCCGGAGGAATGTCCAGGTGGCTGGGTCGCCAGCCCTGCTCCTTGAGCGGTTTCACGAAGTAGCGAGTCAGGTGCGCCAGCTCTGCGCGCTGGCTGCTCTCGTCGATCGGGCGCATGTAGTCCCCATAGATGTACGTCAACAGGGCGTCGTAGCCGACCGGCACAGAGACCTTGATGCCTGAGAGCCGCCCGCCCGTGGTCCGTGAGAACCACCGGGCGTCCCAGAACTCGCGCTCGCCATAGGAGCCGCAGGGGTTCGTCATGGTCGAGGCCCTCGGACGGTCGAAGAACGCCACGAACCGCTTGTACGACGCGACGATCAGCCGCTCGGGAACGAGCCGGAGAACTCCTTGTGAAAGCCTCGCGAAGAGCCTCTTCCCCGAGGAGTAGTGGAGCATCTCGTCGAGCTTCATCCGCTTCACGAGGAACGCCTGGAACAGCAACCTGACCGACACCATGTAGAGCCGCTGCCCCACCCGACTCTTCGGCGCCCCTGACAGGGGGAAGAGATCCACGTGGATCCGCTTGTGGTCGACTCCTCTCGGGGCAACCCTCCCGAAGAGATACTCGTAGTCCGGGTCTGTCTCAGGATCCAGCAGCTGCATCGTGGGCGGAAGGTGCTCTCGGAGGTACGCGCAGAGGGCGTCGTAGTGACGGGTCGGCACCCAGAGGTCCCCGTCGACGTCCCACGGTATTAACGCTTGGTCCCTGACCGCGCCCAGGAGGGTCCCGTAGGAGGCCAAGAGCGGAAGACCGCTCTCCTCGGCCAGCCGAGTCACCTCCGAGAGGATGTAGCGGATCTCGGCCTGGATCTCGGCCAGGCCTTCGCTGTCGATCTCTGGGTGTTGCATGCATCTCCTCAGCCGGAGCCACCGCGCCCCCATTTCGCCGCCCCCCGCAGCTTTCGACGACGGAGAGCCTCTCACGCCGTCACCCCCTCAGTGCCCTGTGAGAGCACGGCCAATCTAGGCCCCCAGGCGCGCGCAATTCCCGCGTTGTCCGTTTCGATACCCAAAGATAGGTACGTCGCGCCGCTACCGAGTGGCTCATCCGCACTACCGGTCTGGTCGTCTCGTCCCAGCGCGACCTACGCGCTTGCCGAGCACCTGAGCGACAACCCGATGCGACCGTCCGTGGGTGACCTGGGTGCTATGGCGAGGTCAGCGCGCTTGCCAATCGCCGAGAGAAGTCAGCGACGCCCCAGCGCACGGTAGGTCCATCCGGCCTCGCGCCAACGCTCCGGGTCGAGGCAGTTCCGACCGTCGAGGACGCGCTTCGCCGAGACCAGGTTCGCTACCTTGGCCGGGTCAAGCGTGACGTATTCCGGCCATTCGGTCAGGACAAGCACAAGTTCTGCGTCATGGAGGGCTTCCTCAGCCGTCGCGACGAAGTGCAGGTCTGGCCACTTCTTCGACGCGTTGCCGATCGCCCTTGGATCGGTCACCTTGACCGACGCTCCCTGAAGCTGCATCTGAGCAGCCACGCTGAGCGCCGGTGAGTCACGGACGTCGTCACTGTCGGGCTTGAAGGCTGCACCGAGGATGGCGATGCGCCGCCCCACGATGGAACCGCCGCACTCCTCGCGCGCGAGGTCGACCATCCGGACCCGACGACGCATGTTGATCGCATCGACCTCGCGGAGGAACGTGAGTGCCTGGTCCACGCCGAGCTCTCCGGCCCTTGCCATGAAGGCGCGGATGTCCTTCGGCAGGCAGCCCCCGCCGAAGCCGAGGCCCGCGTTCAGAAAGCGGCGCCCGATACGCGCGTCCATTCCGATGGCGTCTGCGAGGCGAGTGACATCTGCGCCGGTCGCTTCGCAAAGCTCCGCCATGGCGTTGATGAAGGAGATCTTGGTGGCTAGGAAGGAGTTGGCAGCCACCTTGACCAACTGAGCCGTGGCAAGGTCGACGACCAGTCGGGGCGTGCCCTGGCTCAAGGCCATGGCATACACCTCGTCGACCTTCTTGGCCGCCTCGTCACCCGCATGGCCGGGTTCGACGCCGTACACGATCCGGTCTGGCTCGAGCGTGTCTTGGACCGCGTGCCCCTCCCGAAGGAACTCCGGGTTCCATAGGAGCGTCGCCTCTGGCTGGACCTCCTGCATACGGTGCGCGACCTCTTCTGCGGTGCCGACCGGAACCGTCGACTTCCCCACGACGACGTCGCCGACTTGGAGCACCCGCAGAAGGTTCTCGACGGCGTCCCAGACGTACGTCAGGTCCGCGCCTTTCTCCGCACGCTTCTGCGGCGTGCCGACGCAGATGAAGTGGACCTCTGCACCCTTCGCCTCGTCACTGTCAGTGGTGAAGTGCAGCCGGCCCTCCGCGATCCCTTCCTCCAATAGCTCTGGGAGACCGGGCTCGTAGAAGGGGGCCTTGCCCTCTGACAGAGCTGCGACCTGGGACTCCAGCACGTCTATACCGATGACGTCGTGTCCCAACTTGGCCATGCACGCGGCGTGTACGGCGCCGAGGTAACCACAACCTATGACCGATATGCGCATTTCGCGACTTTAACAAGCCCTGCCGCCAGGGAGAACGCCTCGACTTGTCGAGACAGCGATCACGGCCGGTTTGGCGTCGGTTATCACTCATGTGGGTATGTAGATACGATGCTGGCTGATCCCCGACGAGAGGTCCCCTCAGACTGATGACCGAAACGCATGCGGACTACCGCCTGAGCCAACTGGATGAGCTCGAGGCGGAGTCGATCCACATCTTCCGTGAGGTCGCCGCGGAGTTCGAGAAGCCGGTGCTGATGTTCTCCGGCGGCAAGGACTCCATCGTCATGATGCGGCTGGCGGAGAAGGCGTTCTACCCGGCGAAGATCCCCTTCCCGGTGCTGCAGGTGGACACGGGCTACGACTTCCCCGAGGTTCTGGAGACCCGCGACAACTGGGTGAACCGCCTCGGCGTGCGCCTGATCGTCGCCTCGGTCGAGGAGGCCATCAAGAACGGCGTGGTCGTCGACGACGGCAAGACCAGCCGCAACCGGCTCCAGATCGGCACTCTGCTCAACGCCATCGAGGAGGAGGGCTTCACAGCCGCCTTCGGTGGTGGCCGGCGCGACGAGGAGAAGGCCCGCGCCAAGGAGCGCGTCTACTCCCACCGTGACGACTTCGGCCAGTGGGACCCGAAGAACCAGCGCCCCGAGCT
>DASVBF010000405.1:0-2882 GCA_036375975.1 Nocardioidaceae bacterium
CGGAAGCCGCGAGCGATCATCCAGACCGCCAGCACCATCTCCTGAACGGCCAGCGGCAGGCTGAGCAGGTTCACCTCGGACGAGTTGATGCCGACCACTCCGTACATCGCGAGCAGGTAGGCGGCAATGTAAAGCGGGACCCCGATGAGACCCCATGACGCGATCCAGCGGGGGACGATGCGAGACCGGTAGAGCAGAACGTAGAACAGGGCGCCGCCCAAGCAGAACACCAGCGACATGATGGCGCTGGCGCCATCAGAGTCGATCACAAGCGTGCCCAGACGCACGCCGGCTGGTGAGGCTGTGCCGGGTCCCGCCGACATGGTGTCGGCCAGTGGCACGAGCAGCAGCCATGCGGTGGCGACCAGGACGTAGGTGGTCGCTTCAACCGCACCCCGGATGATCAGATAGCCCGTCGCCAGCACTTCGTCCAGCCGGCGCAAGATGGGGAAGAGCACCACCGGGACCATCGCGAGCGACAGGCCCATGACGAGCACGAGCAGCGCCCCCGTGGCGACGGCGCCGGAGTGGTCCGCGGCGTAGGCAAGCGGGTCGTCCGCGTTATGCACCGGGAAGTAGGCGACAGCCTTGCTGAGGATGCCGGCTACCGTCCCGATGATGTAGAGGATTCCCGCTGTCGTGGCAGCAGCCCTGTGCTCCCGCACCCTGTGGCCGGACCGAGAATCTCCACGAACCCCTGTTGGGTACGACGTCGTAGCTGACATGGTCCATACACCTCCGCTCAGTCCGCATTGTTCAGCGGCCTGCGCGGTGAGGGCAGAGGCGAAAGACCACCGCTGGGACGCCACACGTCCGGACTCGCCAGGCGTAGCGTGATCGCATGTCGCTGTCGATGGAAGACTGGTGGCCGCGCTTGCCGCAGGAGACCCGGGACTGGCTCATTGCCAACAACGGCGATGTCGTGCCGGGGTGGGTCACTGAGCAGATCACCCGTGCCGGTGGTTTGGTGGCGAGTGACGCTTGGTGGGTGGGTCAGTACGGGTCAACCGGCTTGTATCTGTCAGACGAAGCCGTCGACTGGATTGATGAAGTCGCGAATGGAGAGACCCCGAAGCGCCGGGGTGTCGGCTGACGCCGTGGGCCCCGTTCCGGGACGCACTCACATACCGCGGACAGGTAAACCGTGACGCCCGCGACGCCCCCGATGGGGTGCGTCTTATCGCCGCCAGTCGGCCCGTCGCAGCCCCCTGCTCACTTGGTTCGACGCTGGGCGCGTGATGTGGTGGAGCATGGTGTCTCGGAAGGTCCAAGGGTGGATTCGGCGAACGCTGGTTGCGCTTGCTGGGGTCGGGGGTGCAGCCACGTTGGTGGCGCGCTACCGATCGTGGCACCTGACATGGGGGGCTACCCACGACGAGGTCTACGGCCCGATGCCGGGCGACGACCTCCTGCACGGGGCGGCTTTCGTTGCCACGCGAGCGGTCTCGATCGCCGCTTCCCCGGACCGGGTGTGCCCCTGGATTGTGCAGGTCGGCTACGGACGCGCCGGCTTCTACTCCTATGACGTACTGGACAACCTCGGCCGACCCAGCACCGAAGAGGTCCTGGAGGAGTTCCAGTCCCCATCGGTCGGGGACCTGGCGGCACCTATGGCCGCCACGGCGGACGACCGCACGGCGTTTCGGGTCGTGAGTCTCGATGAGCCTCGCTCACTTGTGTGGAGCAAACCCGACTCGACCTGGGCGTGGCGACTGACAGTGGACGGAGCGGGCGGTACACGTCTCGTCACCCGCTTGAAAGCACGCTACGACCCGGGGCGGCTCTTGCCCGTGACCGTGCTGCTCATGGAGATCGGAGACTTCCCCATGATGCGCCGCATGCTGCTGGGAATCGCCGAGCGGGCCGAACGGATGGACTGACAAGCGCACAAGGCGTCATGTCATCCCGACCGGCCCTGTCCCACAGACACTCGCGTCACAGCGCCGCCGCTGACCGTGACGGCAGCGCGCTGGAAGACGTAGATTCCCAACATGGCCGACCGCGCGCATCCCGGCGTCGACGCTTACATTCGCGCCCTTCCAGGGTGGCAGCAGGAACTATGCCTTGATCTCCGAGGCCTCATTTGGGAGGCAGATCCGGAGATCGAAGAGGTGATCAAGCGCTCCGTCCAGCCCTACTTCGTCCTCGATGGCAACGTCTGCGCCTTCATGGCCACCAAGGACCACGTCAACCTGTTCCTCTACGACCCGACAGTTCCGGATCCCGCCGGCATCATCAACCAGGGACACGGGAACGCCACCGCGCGCGCCATCCAGATCTACCACGGCGACCCGCTGAACAAGGACGCGCTGATCCAGCTGCTCCGGGCGATCGTGGCCAACAACCGCGCGGGAGGATGGCGGCGATTGAGCAGGTCGAAGGGCTGAGTCGCGGCCGCACCCGGATCGTCGACCGAACCGTCCGACGGGCCCACGCTAGATGTGCCCATCCGCTTCACTCCGCCGCGAAGCGGCGGCGTCATACCGGCGCCTGCGTGTGCCCAGGCACCTCTCGTTCCGACCCGCCCGGTGAATGGTCTCGACTGGCGGCGTCGGACTAGGGTCGAGCACGTGCACGAACACAAGCGATTCGACGACGCGGCAGCGACGTGGGACGACGACCCCGGCCACGAGAAGCGGCAGTTGGCGGTGGCGCAGGCCATCAAGGGGGCCGTGAGACTCAGCCCTCGGATGAGCGCTGTTGACGTTGGCGGTGGCACCGGCCGGCTGAGCATCTTGCTCGCCGACGAGGTCGGCTCCGTCGTAGTAACCGACCCGTCCCCCGGAATGGTGCAGGTCGCACGGGAGCGGATCGAGGCGGCCGGGCTCAGTGACCGACTGCGCGCTGTCCAGGCAGACCTGACGATCGACCGGCTCGATGGG
>DASVBF010000407.1:0-2948 GCA_036375975.1 Nocardioidaceae bacterium
GGTCGCGACCGGCGACATGGTGGGCGGCAGGTAGATCAGCCACCGCGGGTCGACGGCGAAGCGACTCATGATCTCCAGCGCGGCCGCGGCGTTCTCCTCCGGGATCTTGACCTTGCCGGCGTGGGTGGTCTCGAGCCAGCGGGTGCCCGCGACGTCGCCGATCTTGAGGACCGAGGGCTCCCGGTCTGCTGCGGTCGGGACGAGGGGGCGGACCGGCTCGTACCACTCCTGTTCGGCGGGGACGGAGACGATCTCGCGCTCGGGGTAGCGCAGCGCGGTGAGCTCGCCACCGAAGACGACGCCGGTGTCGAGGCAGATGGTGTTGTTGACCCACTCCGCCTTCGGGACCGGGGTGTGGCCGTACACGACCATCGCCTGGCCGCGGTACTCCTGGGCCCACGGGTACCGGACCGGCAAGCCGTACTCGTCGGTCTCTCCGGTGGTGTCGCCGTAGAGCGCGAAGGAGCGCACGCGACCAGACGTTCGCCCGTGGTAGGACTCTTTCAGTCCGGCGTGCGCGACGACGAGCTTGCCGTCGTCGAGGACGTAGTGGCTGATGAGCCCGTCCATGAAGGTCAGTGCCTGGGCGCGGAAGTCCTCAGGCTCGGCCCCCATCTGGTCGAGCGACTCGCCCAGGCCATGGGAGACCGTCACCTTGGAACCCTTGAGGGCGCGCACGAGCTTCGCCTCGTGGTTGCCGGACACGCACAGGGCGGTCCCGGACGCGACCATGCCCATGACCAGCCGCAGCACTCCGGGCGTGTCCGGTCCGCGGTCGACGAGATCGCCGACGAAGACCGCCCGGCGGCCTTCGGGGTGGGTGGCGCCGGTCGCAGCGCTGCCGTCGTACTCGATCTTCCAGCCGAGTTCGGTGAGCAGAGTGCGCAGCTCCGAGGCGCATCCGTGGACGTCGCCGATGATGTCGAACGGGCCGGGAATGTCCCTGCGGTCGTTCCACGGCCGCTCGCGAACGATCTCGACTGCGTCGACCCGGTCGGTGCCTCGGAGGACGTGGACGCGGCGGAAGCCCTCCCTGTTCAGCCGCCGGAGCGAGCGCTTCAGGTCGCGGTGCTGCCGGGAGACGACGTGACTGCCGAAGTCACGGTCCCGCCGCTGCCTGTTCCGCTCGATCGCGACAGACTCGGGTACGTCGATCACGATGGCGTCGACCAGTACGTCGTGGCTCTTGGCGAGCTTGATCAGCGCGGCCCGCGCCGCCGGCTGGACGTTGGTGGCATCCACGACCGTGAGCAGGCCGCGGCGCAGCCGGGTGCCGACGATGTAGTGGAGCATGTCGAACGCGTCCGGGGTGGCCGACTGGTCGTTCTCGTCGTCGGCCACGAGGCCGCGGCAGAAGTCGCTGGAGACGACTTCGGTGGACTTGAAGTGGATGCGAGCGAAGGTCGACTTGCCACTCCCCGACACCCCGACCAGGACGACGAGGCCCATGGCGGGAACCGTGACATGCAGCTTCTCGGTCGCCGCTTCAGTCATCGCTCCCCTCCTTCCCGGGTGAAGATCGCCATCTGTGTCGGTGTGCCGAGTGTGTCGTCGAGGTCGCCGATGCCTCGTCGCTCGACCTGGTAGCTGTAGGTCGTGGCGACGCGGTCGGACCATTCGGCGAACTCCTGGCGGTCCCACTCGAACCTGTGGTCGGGGTGCCGCATGCCGACGAGTCCTTCGTAGAGCGGGTTGTACTCGCTGTTCGGGGTCGTGACGATGACGGCGCCGGGCTTGGCGGCGCCGAACACGACCCGTTCGAGGGCTTCGAGCCGGGGCGGGTCGACGTGCTCGACGACCTCCATGAGCACGGCGGCGTCGAAGCCGGCGAACCGCTCGTCCTCATAGGTGAGGGCGCTCTGGAAGAGCTCGAAACGCTCCGCCTGCCGTTCGCTCATCCGCTCGACACGCAGGCGCCTCGCGGCGTACTGCAGTGAACGGGTCGAGACGTCGCATCCGGCGATGCGGGTGAACGCAGGCGTCTTGACCAGCCGGTCGAGGAACTGGCCGGGGCCGCACCCGAGGTCGATGACCGACCTCGCCCGGACATCGAGCAGAGCCTGGTAGACGGCTTCGTGCCGCTGGGTGTTGAGCGGGACCCGCTTCTCCTCCGGCTGCAGAACCTCCTCGTCCTCGGCCGGCTCCAGGGCCTCCTCGACCTCGTCGCCGAGCTCGGCAAGCCTTGCCAGGGCGGTGCGGGTGAGCCCGCTGCGGCGACCGAGGTAGCGGCGGGTGATGAATTTGGCGTCGGGGTGGCCGGCGAGCCAGCTCTCCCCCGATCTCAGAAGCTTGTCGACCTCGTCCACCCCCTGCCAGTAGTGCTTGGACTCATCCAGCACTGGGAGGAGAACGTGCAGCTGGTTGAGCGCGTCGGCCAGCCTCACCACGCCGGTCAGGCGCAGGCGGAGGTAGCGCGAGTCACCCCACTCGGCGAAGGCCTCGTCGAGCGGGATGGGCTCGGCCTCGACTGCCCAGCCCAGGGGTTCGAAAAGCCGGTGGGCGATGTCGGCGCCTCCCCGACATGGAAGAACCGGGATGACGATCTCGAGCGGGATTGCGGTGTCGGCGAGCTCCTGCCGAGAGTTGCAGCGGCCGCTGCGGGCGGTGCTGAACACGTCGGCCATCGCCACTCCCAGCAGGGATGAGGCGGCGTACGAGCGGTCGTTGACGTACTGGGCCAGGCTGAAGTCGGGAGCGTTCTTGGCGCGTGTCCGTGCCAAGCGGACCGGGTCGACGTTCAGCATGAGCGCGACGGTGCACCGCTGTTCGGTGGCTTCGGGGTAGAAGACCGTCACGGTACCGAACGACAGCGTGAACTCCTGCACACGGTCTGGGTGCTTGTGCAGGAGGTAGCCGAGGTCGGTCGCCGGCCGGTGGGTGGTTGAGACGGTCAGGAGCACGCGCTCAGTCTGCCCGAGTGGGCAGCTCCTTTCTGGGGCGAGTAGGAC